>JAHWJO010000046.1 GCA_019348365.1 Armatimonadota bacterium
CATTGATGTCGTCCCCTGGCTCCACGATGACCTCCGCACCGCCCTCCGCGCCGCTTATCCGGACCACACGTTCACCCTCCCGGCCTTCCTCCAGTACCGCTCCTGGGTCGGCGGGGACCGCGACGGCAACCCGAACGTCACTCCGGAGGTCACCTGGCGGACCCTCCTCTCCCACCGGGAATTGATCCTGAAGCACTATCTCCGCAACGTCGCGGAGCTGAAGCGGGAGTACTCCCAGAGCATCCGACTCGTACCCATCACGGGAGAGTTGGAAGCATCGCTGGATCAGGACCGGCGGGAGGTCCCCCTCGATCCCGAGCAGGCCAACCGACTCTCGCTGGAGCCGTACGCCCTCAAGCTTGCCTTCGTCCAGACGCGTCTGGAAGCCACCCTCAACCACCTCCGCTCCCTGAGCGACTTCAACGAAGTCGGACCGGCCTTCCACGCGGAGCCCCCGGCCTACCCCTCCGCCGAGCCGTTCCTTCAGGACCTGTTGATCCTCCAGTACAGCCTCCGCCAGCACCACTCGTCGCACCTCGCCGACGAAGGGGGGCTGGGCCATCTCATCGTCCAGGCCCGCTCCTTCGGGTTCCACCTCGCCTCGCTGGACGTGCGCCAGCACAGCGACGAGCACACTCCCCTCCTCGACGAGATCATCGCGGCGGCGCGGGTCCTCCCCGACGGCGCGCGCTACAGCGATCTTGAAGAAGCGGAGAAGGTCCGCGTGCTGACCCAGGAGTTGTGCAGCCCGCGCCCGCTGCTCCCCCGCAACTGGCAGGGATCGCCCGACGCGATGGCCGGGATCGCCGTCTTCGACGTGATCCGCCATTCTCGCCAGTACCTCTCCACCGACTCCGTCAACGCCTACATCATCAGCATGACCCACGGCATTAGCGACATCCTCGAAGTGCTGCTGCTGGCGAAGGAGACCGGGCTGGTCCGCTGGCGGGCATCGGAGGAGGGACATGCGCTGGAAAGCGATCTCGACATCGTGCCCCTCTTCGAGACCATCGAGGACCTGGAGTGCTGCGGCGAGCTCATGGCCGAGCTGTTCGAGAACGGCGCGTATCGGGATCACCTCCAGGCGCGGGGCTTCTTCCAGGAGATCATGCTGGGTTACTCGGACAGCAACAAGGACGGCGGCTATCTCACCGCCAACTGGTCGCTTCAGGATACCCAGGGGCGGCTGGCGGAGGTCTGCCGGAAGGCGGGGGTCACGCTCCGGCTCTTCCATGGCCGGGGCGGGACCGTGGGCCGGGGCGGAGGCCGCGCCAACCGGGCGATCATGGCCCAGCCGCCCGGCAGCTTCGACGGGCGCATCCGGTTCACCGAACAGGGCGAGGTTGCGTCGTTCCGCTACAGCTTCCCGCCCATCGCCCACCGCCACCTCGAACAGATCGTGAGCGCCGTCCTCCTCGCTACGACGAACATTCCCGAGCCGGCGAAAGTCCGGGACGAGTGGCGGGACGCGATGGCTCGCATGGCGGACGATTCCAAACGGACGTACCGTTCCCTCGTCTACGAGGACCCCGACTTCTGGGACTTCTACACCCAGGCGACGCCGATCCGCCACATCAGCCGCCTGCCCATCACCTCCCGGCCCACCTTCCGGCCGGGCCGCCAGCTCGTCGGCCTCGAAGGGCTGCGGGCGATCCCGTGGGTCTTCGCGTGGATCCAGAGCCGGTACGTCGTGCCGGGCTGGTACGGGATGGGCAGCGCCCTCTCCGCTTTTGCGGAACAGAACCCTCACCATCTGGAAATCCTCCAGCAGATGTACCATGAATGGGCCTTCTTCCGCACTGTGGTGGACAACGCGCAGCTGGAGCTGGTGCGGGCGCACCTGCCCACGGCGGCCAGCTACGCCGCCCGCGTTGAGCCCAAAGAGTTGGGTGAGCGCATCCATGGCCGCATCGTGGAGGAGTACCGGCTCGCCCACGAGTGGATATTGAAAGTGACTCAGAATGACGAGCTGCTCCCGAACGCTCATGTCATCCGCCACACCGTCGAGATGCGGAACCCGGCGGTGGAGCCGCTCAGTAAGATCCAGGTCGCGCTGCTCGAAATCTGGGATCGCATGGAGGAAGAGGAGCAGACTCCCGCCTGGCGAGACGCCATCCTCCTCAGCATCACCGGCATCGCCGCTGCCATGCAGAGCACCGGGTAGGGGGAGTTGGGAAATCGGGGTGTTGGGTGAGGGCGAATTCCCGTGAGGAACTTGCACCCAAATCCGCTCCCAACGGTGTATGATGGAAACGAGATGAATCGCGAGTGTTAGCCGCATTCCCGCTGCGACAACGACTCGCGCATTTCCATCACCCGTCTGATCCGCCCCGTTTGATCCTCTCGATCAACGGTTGAATCACCGTTTCCCTCGCTGTACCGTTGTACCTGCGAAGGAGGTCTACGTTGTCTGCCGGACCTTCAGCGCGGCTCCTCCCCCTTGCCGTTTGCTGTGCACTCCTCTCCCTCTCTCCCGTACGGGCCGCCTCGCCTCCTGCCGACCCGAACGCGAGTCCCTCTCCCAACGCTCAACACCCAGCGCCCAACGCTCAACGCTCAACGTCCGAAGCCCAACGCCCCGCACCGCTCACGGATTGGGGGCGGGTGATCGGGACCGTTTTTGATGCGGAAACCGAGAAGCCGATCCCCGGCGCGCGGGTGACCCTCCTCCCTCCGCCCGGCGCGGCCCGGAAAGAGGACAAGAAGCTCTCCGGCCTCTCCGGTTCCATCGGCGAATACGATCTCCGCGCGCCGCTGGGCCAGAAAAAGACGAAGCTCCACTGGGGACGACTCCTCATGACCAACGTCCTCGCGCTCGCCAACCCGCGCGGCGTCACCACCGAGACTCGGTTCGTTGAAGTCTCCTCCTTCAGCGTCCGGGTGGAGAAGGACGACTACCTCCCCTATGAAGGCCCCGTCTCCGTGGCGGACACCCGGCCCGAGCGGTTCGCGGTGTACCTCCGCAATGTCTACCTCGCGCCGGAGGGCAGCGAGCGCCGCAGCGTCGCGCCAGACGACCGCCCCCGCGAGATCTTCAAGGCGTTCACCCTCGCCCCCGCCGTTGCCAAGCCGGGCGAGAAAGTCACCTTCCGAGCCCACTTCCTCCTCCCCAACGATCTGGGAATCAACTTCCGCGCCTCCGCCGGGGGATACCGGGACCTCATCCCGAAGGAGTTCGGACTGCCGCAGGTCGCCGCGAAGAAGGGGGACGGCCTGAACGTCTACTTCGAGAAAGAAGTGAAGATCCCCGCCGAGCCGGAGGATTACCAGGATCGGTACACCCTTTCGTTCAGCCGGGACGGGCGGGACGTGCCGGTGGACGCGCCGGAGCTGCTGCTTCAGGTCATCACCGACGAGGCGGACCGCCCCGCCGCCGAAGCCCTCGTCCGCGCCGACGAGCTTTCCCGCAACGGCGACTACGCCGGAGCTCTCGACGTGGCTCTCGACGCGGCGAAGTCTCGGCCCGGCTATCGGCCTGCGTGGCTCTACGCCTCCCGTCTCGCGGTTCGGCTCCACCGGTGGGACGTGGCCGCCGACGCCGCGAAGCGCGTGATGGACGCCGGGGGAACCGGGGCCGAAGAGGCGTACGACACCTACGCCGAAGCCGCCCTCGAATCCGGCGTGATGACGGGCGCGCAGCTGAAAGAGATGCTCGCTCCGCTGGAGAAGGCGATCCCCAAAAAGCCGAAGAGCCGGAAGGAGCGCGCGGAAGGGTACTGGAACCGCGCGATGGGCCGAGCCGCTCTCGCCGCCGGGGCGTACGACGATGCCGCGCTCCACTTCGGGAAGGCCGCGCTCCGCATCCACGTCCCCGCGCCGCTCCTCCAGGACCTCCGGGTGCGGCAGGCCGAGGCCGCGTACGCCGCACGGCCCGACGCGAGCACCCGGCTGAACCTCGCGCGGGCGCTCCTCGACGCGGGGCGCGGGACCGAAGCCCTCCCCCACTTCCGGGCGGCGGCGGACGTGCAGCCGGAGAACCCCTGGGTCCGCCTCGACCTCGCGGAAGCGCTACTCGACGAGGGACAGACGGAAGACGCCCTCCCGGAGCTGGAGAAGGTCGCCGCCCTCTCCCCCGAAAACGCGGAGGTGCAGAGCACGCTGGGGGACACCCTCTTCCGACTCCGCCGGTATGACGCCGCTATTGAGCCCCTGAAGAAGGCGCTGGTGAGCAGCGAGCACAACGGCGACCTGCGGCTCCGGTATGGCGCGGCCCTCTACGCGAGCGGCCGGGAAGAAAAAGCATTGGAGGAGCTGGCTCACGGCTCGCAGCTCCTCCGCGCCAAGCCCGAAGTCCGCGACGACCTCACGCCGACGCCATGGGGCGTCTTCTTCACCACCCCCAAGCGGCGGTCGGCGGCGGGGTTCCAGACCCTCGACGCGCGGCATGCCCACCGGCTCCTCCGCGCTCACGAGCGGCTGGCGGAACGTCCCGATGATCCGGACGCGCGGATCGATGCCGCGATGTCGCTGGCGGGGCTGGGCGCGTACGATTCTTCGCTCCGGATATTGGCGAAGCTCCCCCCGGCGCGCGCCGATTCGCCCCCGGTCCTGCGGGTCCGCGCCATGGCCGAAGAAGCGCGGGAGGACTGGACGGCGGCCCGTAAAACCTGGCGAGCGGTCATGGCCGCGGCCCCGGAGGATACTGAGGCCCGCCGCCACACCGCCCGGATTGCGGCCATGCTGGACGGCCCCGACGCCGCCCGGCTGGCCCTGAACGCCGATCTCCCCATGACCCCAGACACATTGCCGGAAGGGAGGATGACCCTGTGGGACTGATCCATCGAATGAAAATGAAAGGGTGGAAGACCCTCCCTCTGCGGGCGCTTCTCCCGGCGCTCCTCCTCGCCCTCGCGCCCGGTATGACGCACGCCGCGCCGAAGGTCATCACCGAAGGCGACGAGATCCGGCTGGGCAAGGATGCGTCGGCGGAGTTTGAGCGGGAGATGAAGATCAGCACCGACCCGGTCATGAACGCGAAGGTCCGGCGGATCGGACGGCGGCTCGCGGCGGTCAGCGACCGCCCCGGCCTCCCCTACCAGTTCAAGGTGGTGGACACGCCGGAGATCAATGCGGTCGCGTTCCCCGGCGGGTTCATCTACATCTTCCAGGGACTCATCGACGTGATGCCGAGCGACGACGCCCTGGCCGCCATCATCGGCCACGAGATCACCCACGCCACCGAACGCCACTGGGCGGAGGGCACCGAGCGCGACTGGCTCCTCTCGCTGGCCTCTATCCTGCTGGTGAAGACGCCGCTCGCGTCCGCCGGGTCGTTCGCCGGGCGCACCCTCCTCGCGCTCGACTACAGCCGGAGCGCCGAGACCGAAGCGGACCGCAAGGGCTTCGAGTTCCTCGTCAACGCCGGGTACGACCCGCGCGGGGCGGCGCAGGCGTGGGATGCGATCATGCGCTTCAGCCCCAATAAGAAAAAGATCCCGGCGCTCCTCCGCACCCATCCTGTGGATAAGACCCGGCTGGCGAACCTTCAGCGCATGGGAGAAGAAGCGATGGAGAACCGTCCTCCGGCTCCGGCGCTCCCTCCCGACGCGCTCGCCGGAAGCCTGTCCCCTGCCCTCGCCGTCCCCGAATCGCCATGGATCCCCCTCCGGCCCGGCTCCCGGTGGACCTACCGTGCGGTTGGGGCGGGGGGGCAGGTGCAGCGTTCGGAATGGCGAGTGACGGGGCTCGTTCCCGATTCACCCGGCGCGGTACAACTGGAGATCTCCTTACCGGGTGCGGTGGACCTGGACCCCTGGGCGCGGGTCACGGCGCAGGGCATGGAGTTCCGCCTTCGCCCCAACGACCCGGACTCGGCGTGGAAGCTGGACACGCCGTTGCCCGCGACGGTGATGGCGGAAGAAGAAGTGACGGTTCCGGCGGGCACGTTCCGATGCGCGCGGGTGGAGAAGCCGGCGGGAGAGGGCCATACCGTCACCCTCTGGGTCTCACCGGGGGTGGGGGTGGTGAAGCGCCGCTTTCAGCCGAGCGGACTGACGGAAGAGCTGGAGTCGTTTGAACTCCCCTCCCCTGCCCAGGCGAGGGGGGCAGACGGGTAGGAGAAGCGGAGGGCATCTGTAATATAATGCCTCCGTCATTCCCAGCTAAAAGACTCCCTCCCGTGTCACTCTGACTCTCTCCTCTGTCATACTGAGCAAAGCGAAGACTCTGAGTTTCCTCCTTATCTCTAAACGCAGAGTCTTCGCGCCGCTCAGAATGACAGAATTTACAATCTTGTGGGTGTATCACTGAATCATGGATGTCGCGACAGCTTGAGCATCTTCTCGGTAGCCTTGAGGCCGTGCCCGGTGAGCGGCGCGATGACCGCCTCTTCCGGGCCTGTCGGCAGTTTTCTGAACCCGGCCAGCGCCACCGCCGCCGTCGGCTCGACGTAGAAACCCTTTCGGCAGAGGTCAAAGAGCGCCGACTCGATCTCCTCATCCGTCACAGCGATGACCTCCCCGCCCGTCTCATGGAGGAGAGAGAGCATCTGCCGCGCCCGCGCGGGCTCCGCAATGGCGATCCCCTCCGCCAGCGTCTCTTTCATTTCAGGCGGTGAAGAAAAGCCTCTCCCTTCCTGATCGGCGCGATAGAGCGGGGCGCAGTTTCCTGCCTGCACCGCGATCAGCCTCGGCAGCCGGGGGATCTGCCCTGCCGCGTACAGCTCCCGGAATCCCAGCGCCGCCCCGATGAGGAGCGTCCCGTTCCCGGTCGGCACGATGACCGTGTCCGGCGCGCGGAATCCGAGCTGCTCCCACACCTCGTACGCGAAGGTCTTGGTGCCGTGGAAGAAGATCGGGTTCCAGACGTGGCTGGCGTAAAAGACGTGTTCCGCCGCTTCTCTCGCCGCGCGGGCGGTCTTCTCGCGGGAGCCCGGCACCCTTTGGAGGGTTGCGCCGTACCGCTCGATCTGCGCGAGCTTGGCGGGAGAGGTCGATTCCGGCACGTAGATGTCGCAGGCGATCCCCGCCCGCGCGCCGTACGCCGCGACGGCGCACCCCGCGTTCCCCGAAGAATCCTCCACGACCCGCTCCACGCCGAGAGCTTTCGCGTGGCTCATCATGACCGCCGCCCCGCGATCCTTGAAGGAGCCGGTGGGGAAGAGGAACTCCAGCTTGACGAGGAGCCGCCGACCGTCGAACTCCGCCTCGACGAGCGGGGTGAACCCCTCATCGAAGGTGACGGTCCCGGCCTCCGGGTCGAGGGGCAGGGCTTCCCGGTAGCGCCAGAGGGTCGGCTTCCGGTCTTTCAGCGCCTCCCGGTTGAACTGGCCCGTAAAATCGAGATCCAGCAGCCCGCCGCAATCGCACCGCCATCGGAGGTCATTCAGGGGATAGGTCGCCTTACATTCTTGGCACGTTAATCCGTTCATTCAATCTCATCCACGTGTTTCATCAATGCGGGATGCCGAGTTCGTGCATGCGCTTATGGATCGCTGCCGCCGCCTCGTGGAACGGCGCTTCCAGGTGCGCGAGGTGGTCCGCCTCCCCGTGGTGGTGCGTCACCGTTCCGTGCGGGGAGTGCGCCGCCGTCTCCCGGAGGTAGCTCAGGCTCCCCTCCACGAGCGTCAGCATGTATTGCGCCGTCCCCGCGTCGTGCATCCACCAGTCGCCTCCCGCCGCCACGTACACCGGCGAGGTGTGCGCGAAGATCCCCCGGCCCCAGCTGTCGTGGTGGGGGACCGCCGTGTAGCCCGGACCCCCGCACCGCGCGCAGAGCCAGGTGTGCCCGTCCACCTTCAGCCGTTCCTTCAACCGGAGTGTCCGCGCGCCCTGCACCGCGTCGGTCTGGGCCACCACCCGCCCCTGCTGGACGATCTGCAGCGTGTGGATCGGGAAGATCGACTCGGCTTCGGCCTCCACCTCCACCGTCCCCGGCCCGGAGAGCCGCAGCGTGTCCCCCACCTGCGCGCCGTTCACGCTGAACCGGATCATCGGGCCGCCGGAGAGGAACGTCCGGCCCGCCCGCACCGCCCTGCACCAGTTGTCGTAGGTGAACTCCTCGTCCTCCGGCAGATGGGCGTAGGTCCGGTAGAGGCCCACCGGCACGCTCGATTCCATCTTGTCGGTGCCGCCCACCAGCGGCAGGCGATAGCCCCCGTTCAAATAACGGTAGTACTCCAGGTGGAAGAACGGGCTGTGGACGAGCATCTCCACCGCGTCCGCCCGCCCCGTCGCGATGAGCGCCGCCGGCTCCCCGTTAGGGTTGGGGAGGTGGGGGATGACCACCGTGCCGCCCTGCGCGTGGCAGGCGTCGGCCCACTCCGCCATCGTCGCCTCCAGCGTCCCGCCCAGCTCGGCCTCGCTCGGCCCGTCGGTGCACCAGGGATACACCGGCTCCTTCAGGCCCAGCAGGGTGAGGTGGCCGAGGAGGTGCTGCCGGTTCTCCTGCGAGCAGTAGACGATCGTGTTCCCCTCCCCGGAGACCGTCGGCGCGCCGATGAAGTCCTCGGTGTTCGTGAAGAGGTGGCCCCACTGCGATTGCAGGAGGTTCACCACGTTCAGGTCCTCCCCCTGCGCCTCCCGGTGCGCCCCCTGCCCGCCGAGGAAGTGGACGTGCGTGTCCCCGCTGAACCACCGTTGCGCGTTCATGTTCGTCCACCGCTTCAGGCGAAGCTCCAGCTTACGCTGTCCCGGCTGGATCTCCACCCTCGCGCGCAGCGGCTCGTACTCGAACCCGCGCGCCACGTCCACGATCACCTCGCCGCGCGGCAGCCACCCCTGGCAGTTCCCGTCGATGTAGGCGTAGCTGATCTGCCCGAGCCGCAAATCCCCCCCGATGTCGGAGTGCCACGTCCCCAGGTTTCGGTTGACCTGGTTGTGGTGCCCGTGCGGCTGGTACGGGATCCCCTCCGGCGACCGGAAGTGCGCCCGGCACGCCACCGGCTTCCCCGTCTCGTCGTCCACCACGCTCACATGGACCCAGTTCTTCCCCCGGTCCACCACCTCGATGCGGACCCGCTCTCCCTCGACCCTGCCCTTCTCCTGAAGCTCGCCCCAGTTCGCGCGGCCCAGCTCCTCCCCGTCGTTCTTCACCGTCACCGATGCCGAGGGGGTCGCTGCGATCTCGACGTACGCGGGGCTCGCGCCCCGGTTCTGTCGCTCCCCCCAGCCCTTATGAGGATCGCTCAGGAACTCCTCCGTGGATTTTTCCGGCAGCGGATAGGGAAATGTCGCCACGCCCCGATCCACCTCGACTTCGAGTTGGAATTGCGCATCCGAACGGCCTTTCTGCTGCCCGGTTTCCTCTTCGGAGAGCGTGATCACGACCTCCCGCCGCCCCTCGCGGGGGAACGGGTGCTCCTCCAGGTGCCCCAGGGTGATCGCCGCGACGAGGAACTTCCGGTCCCCCGGCTCGATCCGGATCGCCTCGATCTCCTCCTCCGGGCGGGGGTTCGTCCAGACCCAGAGGTAATAGTCTTTCGGCCACGCCTGGATCGCCTCGGCCTGCCGCATCCCGATGGCGCTCCAGCTCCCCTCGAAGCGGGGCATGAGGCCATTCTTCTCATCCGGCAGCGCCAGAAACGGGAACTCCCCCCACCCGGTCGGCACCTCCGCCACCTCGAATCGCTCTCGGATGGGGACGCGGACCTCCTCCCCGCCCGCGTACCGGAAGACGTACGTCGCGACGACGTGGCCGGGGTGCTCCCCCTCGTGGAGGCGGGACTCCAGCAGCGCGTGGGCGAAAAGGACCCGGCGCGCCGCCGCGCCGACGGGCACGGTGACGCTCTCCGCCCCCTCCCCTTCCCACCCGATGAAGCACCGCGCGGGGTCCGGCTCCTCCCCCCCGATCAGGAACGGGATGCCGTGATACTGCCACGCGCCCGTGCGCGGCGCGGCGTCCGATCCGGTGATGTCCGCGCCGGTGTTGCAGAAGGGGTGGAGCGAGATCGGTTGATAGTCCTGCATGGCAGCCTCCCGAATACGAGTGCAAGCAACGGATCAAGGGCAGAGCGTAAGAATTACAGAGATATGATACAGGTAGCCGAAGGACCGGTTGGCCCCTGAGTCGAACAGGAACGTAGCAGCCCCTTTCTCCCACCGGAAAGGAGATCCCAATGGACTCCCTGGATCATGACGCACGGCTTTCTCCCTCGGAAGAGCCGGAACCTCTTCCTGCTCTCCTTCCTGCAGAACCGGATGACGAGGGGGCGGATTCTTCCCTCCATCCCTTCTGGCGGGTCTTCCTGTACCTCCTCGCGATCACTATCGGGGGATTCCTGGGCCTGATGCTCTTCCTCATCCCCTACATGATCGTGGAGGCGATCCGGGCCGGGAAAGAGTTCGAGTCGGCCTACGGCAATATGAAGGTGATGCCCGCCGACCTGACGATCGTTGCCATGACCAGCGCGTATCTCGCCATCACGACGATCACCTTCCTGTTCGCCCGGCACCTCGACCGTCGTTCCCTGCGGAACCTGGGCTTCCGGCGGGAAGGCTGGGCGAAAGGGCTGGGGACCGGGGCGCTGCTGGGCGTGGGATACATCGCCGTCACCGTCAGCATTTACCTCGCGCTCGGCTGGATGCGCTTCGACCCCGTCCCGGTGAAGTGGGGCCTCTGGGTCGTCGCCTCCCTGCTCCTCTGGCCGTTGGTCGGCATCACCGAAGAAGTCGTCTTTCGCGGTTACCTCCTGAAGAACTTCGAGGAGTGGAAGGGACCGACCTTCGCGATCCTCACGACGACGATCCTCTTCTGGCTCATCCACCTCGGTCAGGGGAACGTCCACGAACCGCTGGGGGCGGCGGTGATGCTCTCCATGGGGGCGATATTCGCGTTCCTGCGCTACGGGACCGGGAGTCTCTGGGCGCCCATCGGGCTGCACGCCGCCTACGACTGGGCCGCCATCAGCTTCGGCGGGTTCGAGCCTGACGTGGAACTCCCCGCCCTTTACCACGCCGACGTTCGCGCCCCGCACTGGCTCGTCGGGCCGCCGGGGCACTCCGGCCTCGCCGACCTCCTCTTCCTCCTCCTCATGCTCGGCCTGGCTTATGGATTCTACCGGCGATCCCGATGATCCCGAAAGGGAGTCGCCGTGGGGACCGCGTTCGGAGGGTTCGGAGAAAAAGCGCTTTGCCGGAGATCCTCCCGCCTCGCCGGAATTTTCCGAGGCGGGAGAGCTTCCGGGGCCGGCGGAAACGGCTCCAGCCCGCCTGCATCCCCTCGGTCGGATCGCGCTGTTCTCGCTCACTGCTTATCCCGGCGGCTGGATCGCTTTCCTCCTCGGTTCGCTCGCTTACGCCCTTGTCCTATCGGCTCTCACCCCGGCTTCGTTCGATGTCGTCCTCAGCGCCTACTCCGTCGGCCTGGTGCATGCAGGGATGGTGGGCAATTACCTCAACGATCTGGCCTGGGTGTGCCTGTTCATGCGTTTCGTGGATCGCCGCCCGATCAAGGAGCTGGGTTTCAGCAAGCAGGATGGGAGAGATGCGGCGCTCGGGGCGGCGCTGAGTATCGCATCGCTGCTCGTCTTCACCGGCATCTACCTGGGTTTCGGGTGGATCCGCCTGGAGCTCCTGCCGGTCCCGTGGGCGGCGTGGGCGCTCGCCACGCTTTTCACCTATCCTCTCATCGGATTCGCGGAAGAGGTCGTCTTTCGGGGCTATCTCCTCCGGAATTTCGAGGAATGGCGGGGCCGCACCGTTGCCCTGTTAGCGACCTCCCTGCTGTTCTGGCTCGTTCATCTCGGGCAGGGGAACGTGCATCAACCCTTAGGCGGGGCTTCCATGCTGATGACGGGCGCGACTTATGCCATGTTCCGCTATGCCACTGGATCGCTCGGGTTCGCCATCGGCTTCCACGCGGCCTACGACTGGTATGTCATCTCTTTCCTGAGCAGCCCTGAGGAGGATTTCCCCGTCATCACTTCGATGGAAGTGAACGCTCCCCCCTGGCTGGTCGGCTCCATCGGGTACACCGGCGTCGCCGACCTGTTTCTGGATCTGTTCTGGCTGGGGTTTGCGTTCATCTGGTACCGGCGCTCGTTGCGTCGCGTGGCATCATCGCAGTTGCCCGGTCGATGAAGCTCTTCCTGTTCTGTGGGCTAGCTCCCGAAGTTCCCGGGCTCCTCCTTCCCGAAGGGATCCTCGTTCCAGAAGGGCTTCAGCGCCCGCCGGGGGATCTTGCAGACCATCGTGTAGGCAGGATCGAACACGTTGCCGAGGTCGTACTTCACGGCCATGCCCATCAGGAGACTCGCGCCGCGCGGGTCCAGGCCGTACTCCTCCTGGAGCCACCGCAGCATCTCGCTGGAGGCGTGCTGAACGCACTGGTCGAGCGGGCGGGCGTTCCCGACCGTGAAGATGAACTCGTCATTCTCCCCGCGCGGCCAGCCGATCTTCATCCCTTTGTGGAGCCGGACGGTGAACTGCACGTCGAACGAGATCTCGATCCCCGTCCCGACGATCTCCCCGTCTCCCTGCGCCGCGTGGCCGTCCCCGACGTGAAAGAGCGCCCCCGGCTCGAACACCGGGAAGTAAACGGTCGTCCCTTCCACGAACCCGGCGTAATCCATGTTGCCCCCGTACGGGCCGGAGGTGGCGGTGGAGATCGCCTGCCGGCCCGGCGGAGCCACCCCGAAGCAGCCCAGCATCGGCGCGAGCGGGAGCGACCACGCGCCCAGCTTCGTCTCCGGCTCGATGAGCGTGGCGGTTCCCGCTTCCCGGTCGATCCGCCAGCGCGCCCGCTTTTCTTCGGGGAGGTTCGTCACATCCCAGGGGTCCACGATCCACGGGGCGATCACCGTTTTGGAGAACCCTTCGTCGCGGTTGGGCGCGAGCCGGTCCAGGTGAACGGCGAGGGTGTCGCCGGGTTCCGCCCCCTCGATATAGAAGGGTCCGGTCTGGGGGTTGCCGCCGGGGGTGACGGGCTCCCCGCTCGCATCGCCGCCGCCCGCGTCCACCGTCGTGGTGATGACGGTATCGCCGTCCGCGATCCGCAGCGCCGGCTCGTGGGGGCCGAGGGTGGTGTGGTAATGGGTGGGGGTGAATCGGTGCGTCGCCATCGCTGGACCCTCCCGCATGTAAGCCGCATCAACGGACGGACTCACGAGATGCATGTGACGGATACAGGCCAGGAACTTCTCTCCCCGCCGATAGAACTCCTCTGACGGTATAGACCGCGTGGTCTTACAAGATAAGGAGAGGAATCCCCTCTTCGGAAGGGTCGCGCAGGAGGAACGTCTTCAATAACGCGTGACAAATGTACCGGCCAGGGTCCTTTCATTCAACTTCTTGGCGACTGAAGTTGCGGCTGGAGAGGCACGAAACCCGCCTCCGGGTACTTCACCCCCGGTTCAAGGGGGGATACTCTCGACTCAAAGAAGAGAATCAGGCGGAGAGGGAGTCGGCGAAAGCCGACTTCGTGCCGTTGTAGCCGCGATTTGAATCGCCGGGTATTTGTATGAAAGGACCCTGACGTACCGGTCGGTTGCCGATGACTTTTCCCGACCGTTCGGATACAATGGGAGGGAGGATATCCTTTCGTATCCGTTGATCCCGCACGCCGTTCAGGAGAGATTCCCATGGCCGACTCGCCCCCCCATCCCACCACTCATGCCCCCCTCCACGACATGGACGAATGGGAGGACTTCCTCAAAACCCGCTATCCCGAAGGCGAGTCGGGGGACTCGGGTTCCCTGGACAACGCGGGTCTTCCGGCGGGAGTTGCGGGGACGAACAAAAAGAAAACGGAATTCCGCAACTACGAGACCGACGCCCGGCCCACCGTACGCGAATTCTACCGCCAGAACCACGCCCACCAGACCCTTGATTTCGTGCGGGCGAAGAAGGCGGAATACACCCCCCGGAACCAGCGCCGGATGGGCATCTGGGAAGCCATGGAGTTCCTGAACACGCTCGTGGACGAGAGCGATCCCGACGTGGACTTCACCCAGATCGAGCACCTGATGCAGACCGCCGAGGCGATTAGAAAAGACGGCCACCCCCGCTGGTTCGTCCTCACCGGCCTCATTCACGACCTCGGCAAGATCCTCTGCCTCTGGGGGGAGCCGCAGTGGGCCGTCGTCGGCGACACGTTCCCCGTGGGCTGCGCGTGGGATCGGTCCATCGTCTTCCACGACTTCTTCGAGAGCAACCCGGACCGCGCCGTGCCGGAATACCAGACGAAGCTGGGCATTTACTCAGAAGGCTGCGGACTGGACAGCGTCCACCTCTCCTGGGGCCACGACGAGTACCTCTACCATGTGGTGAAGGAGCATCTCCCCGAATCGGCCCTGTACATGATCCGCTACCACTCCTTCTATCCGGCCCACAAGGAGGACGCGTACGGCTACCTGATGAACGGCCACGACCGCGAGATGTTCCGGTGGGTCCACGCCTTCAACCCGTACGACCTCTACTCGAAGGGGCTGGAGCGCCCCGACGTGAATACGCTGCGCCCCTATTACGAAGACCTCATCGCCGAGTTCTTCCCGCCTGTGCTGAACTGGTGAATCGATTCGATTTTCTGGTATCTTGCGATCCTAGATAACAGATGCCGTTGGGTTGCTGGGAACACCCGAGAGATTTCTATCGTCAGAACGGGTAGGCGCTCCAAATTGAGTAGGGGAGGACGAAAGAATGGCTCATCCGCTGCGTGGCAGAGACCCCCTTGCGAAGCGACGCTTACATCGGATACTCCTTTTCCCATGCATTTTTACCCTAGGGTGTGCGATCCTTCTAATCGCCCCGGCGGCTCGCGCCGAATCGATCTTCTCCTATCGTCAGGAGTTCCCCATGGCGAAGCCCCCGGTCATGGTCGGGGATTTTAACGTGGACGGGCGAGCCGATCTCGTCACCGTCGAATCGGGCGGTACAGAGAGTCTGGTCTTTGTCTGGCCGGGCAAGCGGGAGGGAGTCTTCAGCCGTCGGCTGCTGTCCCGTGTTCCGCCATTGGACGCCCGATTGCTCTTGAAAGGAGATTTTAACCGGGACGGAAAGCCGGACCTGGCCGCCGCGAATCCCGGCGGCAGTGAGATCGTCCTTTTAACGGGCATGGGCGATGGGACGTTCCGATCCGGCCCGCCCTTAGATATCGAAAAAGGCTCTGAAGGATCGTATAAAACGGACTATGTGGGCGCGGGCGACTTCGACGGGGATAAGATTCCGGACCTCCTCGTCCGGAGGACCGCCACCCTGAACGATCCTCAAGAGTGGAAAGTCTACCATGGAAACGGAGATGGGGATTTTGGTCAAGT
>JAHWJO010000380.1 GCA_019348365.1 Armatimonadota bacterium
GGGGAGGTCGTACACCGGGGTGGGAAGGAGGAGTTCGGAGGTATCGAAGGGCCAGGGGGCGAGCGTCAGGGTCCGCTCGTCGAGGGGGCGCTCCTGCAGCGCAACGGAATCCGGCATCCCGAATCGCAGGACGTGTTTCTGTACGCCTTCCATGAGGGGGCGCATGCAGAAGCGGAGCGAGAGGTAGTCGCAGAGTTGCAAGAGCCGGTGTGTGTGATCAAGGCTCGCGATCAGCTCTCCCGCTGCGACGGGTTCGGTTTGCTCCAGGCGGGCCTGAAGGCGCTCGCGCAGGGTTTCCTGATCCCGGAGGTATTGCCGGAGGCGCTCTTTCGCTTCCGGGGGATCGTCGGCGTTCTTCAGCCGACTGCCGAGGAGGTAGGTTCCGTGCAGGCTGACGAGGAGCCCGGCGTAGGGGTCGCGCTCCCCCGCCATCTTGGGGCCGAGATACCAGATCGTCAGGGCATCATCGAGGGGCATTTCGGTGAAGGTGAAGGGGCGGTCCGTCTCCCGGTTCACGCGGGGGTCCTGCTCCCAGACGAGCCAGCCGTCGTCGTGCCGGGCGATGGCCCCGGCGGTCCGCTCCCGCGCGGCAAGGGGCCGGAACCGATCGTTGCCCCAGTGGGCCGCCATGATGCCGGAGAGCCGCGCATGGTCGGTCTGCATGATGAGCCACAGCCGACCGTTTTCATATCTGACGATCATGGCGCCCCCTCACTCGACGCTTTGGGCAAATCCTTCCCCTTTAGCTTCTGAAAGATATCGCCATTTACAGAAAATGCGGTCAACCTCATCTTCGGAAACGGAGATGTACTTTGCCCAATCCCCCTCTTTATGGTGCGGGTAACCCAGGAGATTATTCAACGCGTTGTTAATGCCCACCCCTACCCTCTCCTGGGTTCCGTCGATATCCGGCCATGCCTCTGCTATCTGCTTGACCTCTTCACGATCCAAGCCAAAGAGAGTGCTGAATTCCCAGTCGGGAAAGAAAGGGCCTTCTGCGGCGGCCCTCAGGCACTCGCCAATGACTTGTTTCTCCTTCTGAGTTAGAATTTCGGTCATAGGTTCGGCTCTAAAATGGAGTGAGAGTTTTATATTCGAACCGCGTAGATCGCCACCCACTCGCCCTGAGTCTCCACTTCCGTCACCTGGAAGCCGTTCTTCTCCAGACCCGCCTTCACCTCATCGCCTCGCGTGTCGATGATCCCCGAAGCGATCAGCGTCCCGCCGGGGCGGGTCACCCGGTTCAGGTCTCCGGCGAGGTCGAGGATGATCCCGGCGAGGATGTTGCAGACGGTCACGTCGGCCTGTACGTCGAAGCAGGTGGGCCGCTCCCCCACGATGAGCCGGACCCGCTCCTCCACGCCGTTCCGGCGGACGTTCTCCTCCGCCACCGATACAGCCAGCGGATCGATGTCCCCGGCCCAGACTCCCGCCGCCCCGAGCTTCGCCGCCGCGATGGCGAGGAGCCCGCTGCCCGTGCCCCAGTCCACCACCGTTTCGCCGCCGGTGACGGTGCGCTCCAGCGCTTTCAGGCAGAGCTGCGTGGTCGGGTGCGCGCCCGTGCCGAACGCCATGCCAGGGTCGAGCTCCACGACGACCTGGCCCGACTCGGCTGTGTAGTCGCTCCAACTGGGCGCGACGACCAGCCGCTCCCCGATCTTCATCGGCTTGAAGTGGGCCTTCCACGCTTCCGCCCAGTCCTCTTCCTCCACGAAGGAGAGGACGATCTCGGCGGGTTGTGTCTGGAGGAGGGACGGCAGGCGGTCCAGCGTTTCGCGGAGGGAGTGCAGCCGGCCTTCGAGGGTGTCGTCCACCGGCAGGTACCCGGCGATGCCCTGGGGCGCCTGTTCGGTGCCCGCGCAACCGGCCTCAAACAGCGCCGCCGCGACGGGCTCCATCGCGGCGGGTTCAGTTCGGATTTCGAGTCGGGTCCAGCGCACGCTCACCCTCCGGAAAGAAAGTCCTTGATCCGGTCGAAGAGGCCGAGGTGCTCGGCCTCGCGTTCGGGGGCCTTGCCGTTCTCGCGGGCCATCTCGCCGCTCTCCACCCGCGCCAGCAGCTCATAAAGCTGCCGCTGTTCTTCGCCCAGGTGGGTGGGCGTGACGATCTTCGTCACGATGTGGAGATCGCCGGTGCCCCGGCCCTGGAGCTTCGGGAGGCCGTGTCCCTTCAGGGTGAACGGCGTGCCGTTCTGCGTTCCGGGCGGGATCTTATGCGATACCGTTTCGCCGAACGTGGGGATCTCCGCCGTCGTGCCGAGCGCGGCCTGGGGGAAGGTCAGCTCCCACTCGCAGATGAGGTCCGCGCCCCGCCGCTCGAACCGCTCGTGGGGCCGGACGTGGAGCACCAGGTAGAGGTCGCCGTCGCGCCCGCCCCGCGCGCCCGCGTCACCGTCCCCCGCGAGGCGGATCTGCATGCCGGATTCGACCCCCGCCGGGATCTCGACGGTCATCTCCTCCTTCTTCCGCTGCCGTCCGGACCCGTTGCAGTCGGGGCAGGGATGCGGGATGACGGTGCCCTCGCCGTGACAGTTCGGGCAGGGCCGTACGGAGGAGAACGAGCCGAGGAAGGTGGACTGCGTCTGCCGGACCTGCCCCATGCCCCGGCATTTCGAGCATGTTTCCGCGATGGTGCCCGGCTTTGCGCCGGAGCCGTCACACGTTTCGCAGGGGGCCTGACGCATGACCTCGACGGTACGCTCTACCCCGGTCATCACCTCTTCGAGGGAGAGATAGATGTCGGTGCGGAGGTCCTGGCCGTCCAGCCCGCCGCGCGGCTGGGCCGCCGTGCCGCCGCCGCGTCCCCCCGCCGCTTCAAAGAAGAGGTCGAAGAGGGTGTCAAAAGCATCGCCTCCGGCACCGCCGCCCCCGTACTGGCGGCTGAATCCGCCTCCGCCTCCGCCGTTGACGCCCGCCGGACCGAAGGCATCGTAGCGCTGCCGCTTCTCCGGGTCCGAGAGGACGGAGTAGGCTTCGCTGATCTCCTTGAACCGCTCTTCGGCCTCGGGGTTATCCGGATTCACATCCGGGTGGTACTGGCGCGCGAGCTTGCGATAGGCGGACTTGATCTCGTCCCCGCTCGCGCCGCGCGCGAGACCCAGTACTTGATAGTAATCCTGTCCAACCGGCACTACGAAACCTCTTTATTCTTCCTCTTCTTCTTCTGACTCATCGGCATCGTCGTCCTCGCCCTCCAGAGCATCCTCGATTTCCGGAAGCGCGGGGCTGAGGCGGGCGGCTTCGTCCGTATCGCCGGCGCCGTTGGAGCTGTCCCGCGCGGCAGGGGGATAGAGACCGGCGGAGATCTCCTCCATCGCGATGGTGAGAGGGTGAGTGGAGCCGGTTTTGAGCAGCGGCGCGGCGCCCTGCTGAAGCTGTTTCGCCCGCTCCGCGGCGAGCAGGACGATGTTGTAGCTGTTGCCGAACTTGTTGACCTTATCTTCCAAGCCGGTGGTTAACAATACGATCACCTCTTCGGTTCAATTGCAAATGAGATAGGGATAGACGTCAGCGCGAATAAAGGCGTACGATTAAAAACGTTGGTGTGAAATGCGGGACGAGACCGCCGGTTGAAACCGCGCCTGGAGGAGCACGTAATCCGCCTGCGCGGACTCCCCTTCCGCCTCATTCATGGGATGGATTCAGTTCTTCTGACTGAAGTCGGATTGGGGGTAAAGTCGCCCTTCGGCGAATTCGTGCCGTTGTTGCCGTGAATCGAATCGCCGGGCTTTCACGCCAAACGTTAAACTCTGACAGGACTTCCGGCGAATTGTACGTGGGTTTGCTTCCCGTGTCAATTGAAATTACCATTTTTCGTGGGAATCAACCGGAAGACGATGAAGAACGACGCCATCCCCGGCGGCGCAACACGTCCACCCCGGCGGCCAGCCAGATCACTACACCGATGAGGAGGATCTGCCGGAAAGCGGGCTCGCCCCGGAGGATGAGGCCGTTCCGCAGCACCCCCATCAGGGCCGCGCCCAGCACCGCCCCGAACGCCGTCCCCTCTCCCCCCGCGAGGCTCACCCCGCCGATCACCACCGCCGCGATCACGTCCAGCTCGTATCCCTGGCCGTCCTGCCCCTGCGCCACGCCGATGTACGCCGCCTGTAAAATCCCGGCCACGGCGGCAAGCAGCCCCGAGATCATGTACGCGCCGAGCTTGACTCCGCCGACTTTCACGCCGGACAGCCGCGCCGAGGCTTCGTTCCCCCCGACGGCGTACAGGTGACGCCCGAACGTCGTGCGGGACAGCGCGACCATCGCCGCGAGGGTCAAAACGACCAGAACCAGCAGCGGGAACGGCAGGCGGAACGCCTCCCATTCCACCACGTCGCCCTGGCCGAGCCAGAGGAAGGCGGGCGGGAAGTTCGAGAAGAGGTTCCCCTGCGTCCGCTCGAACGCGAGGCTCCGGGCGACGCTCAGCATGCCCAGTGTGGCGATGAACGGCGGGATCCTCCCCCAGACAATGAGCCCCCCGTTGACCGCGCCCAGCACGAGGCCCGTCATCAGCCCATAGGCCAGCGCGAGGGGAAGGGGAGTCCCGCCGGAGAGCGCCCCGGCGGTGACCACGCCCGCCAGTCCCATGATCGCGCCGACGGAGAGATCGATGCCGCCGGAGAGCATGACGAACGCCTCCCCGACCGCCATGATCCCGATGAACGTGAACGCCAGGCCGATGTTGTAGAGGTTCTCAGGCCGGAGGAACATCGGCAGGGAGACGGCCCAGACGATGCAAAGGATCGCCAGCGCCAGGAACACCCCCGTCTCGCGAAACCGCTTCATAGTAACCTCGGTATCGGGTTTCGAGTTTCTGGTTTCGAGTTTCTAGTTTCTGGTTGGGGTTTCGGGGCGATGAAAGAAGCCTCGCTCCCCCTCCATGATCGGATGAGGAGCGAGGCTCGGAATACCTCCGGCTGCTGCCGGATACATTGCCAGCCTTGGAAGAGAGTGCGGCGGTCCGCCTCCCAACCAGAAACCCGAAACCAGAAACTAGTAGTCAGTCAATCTTTCATTGACGGGTAGAGATGTTTGAGCTTGATGCGA
>JAHWJO010000381.1 GCA_019348365.1 Armatimonadota bacterium
CCAGTTTAGCCTCGGAAGGGAGTTCCTTCAAAACTTTAGTGGTGATATACTAGTCTTATGAACGATGGGATACATTCCCATGATACCGGATCTCTCCGGCCTCGTAAATTCACCCCGTAAAAGGAGAATTTCTTCCCTTTGACGAGAGGAGGCGAGGTTGGCGACTTGGTAGCTATGTGGAAGCCCGGCCTCTTCAGGGTTCCGGCTTCATGCTGAGGGACTGCCGCTCAGGCGTCACGGCTGATCGTTTCAATCCCCTATGAGCGGTGTTAATGTATGGGCTACCCTCGTGCCGTTCCACTACGCGCCGGTGGTGGAGAGCGTGAAGAAGACGGGGAAGCTCCTCCTCGCCTCGGACGCGGTGGAGCGGGGGAGCATCCTTCAGACGTTCGCCCATAAGATCGGCACCCTCGCGTTTGAGTATCTGGACGCGCCGCCGGTGGGGGGGCGCGGAACGGGATCACCCCGCCCGACGAGGGGGAGGACAGCTTCTTCCCGTTCCATTGAAGCCGGATGATGGAGAACGTTCAGTCCCCGGCGACGGTGGCGGTATACATGAGGAGGCAGCCGTCGGAATTGTCGTATAACACGGAAGACATGTGGAACGTGAAGACCGGGCCCGGCTCGTCCCGCCGGGTGGCCTGATACATGGCCGTCCCCGGATTGCCCGAAATACCCATGCCGAATCCCGCGCTGGTTGCGAGAGTGGCGGGCGCCTCGCTGTTCCGCTGGCGTACGATCTGCCACACTTTTCCGTCCGTGATTCTCAGGTGGGCCTCGCTTTGCTTCACGGAGGGGAGATCAACGCAGATGCATAACACACTGGGCATTCCGGGGCCGAAGCTAAGGGTGGTGCTGGCACTGGGGGCGAGACGGATGCGGCCCGACTTGACGGTTTCTTTTGAAAGAAACGTCGCGTCGCTCTCCGCTTTCGTGTAGTAGTTGGTGGTATCCACGCCGCCGGCGTCGCCCTTCTCGCCTTTATCTCCCTTCACTCCGTTGCAGAGAAGATTGCCGCTGCTCCCGTCGTTGATGAGGTAGCCCCCGGCGGGACAGGCAGGGCCGGGCGGCACGAGCGTGACGGTCACGGAGGTCCCCGGCGTTCCGGGATCGCCCTGCGGGCCGGGATCGCCCTTCTCGCCTTTATCGCCCGTGTCGCCTTTGGGTCCTTGCGGGCCGGTTTCCCCCTTTTCTCCCTGCGGCCCCTGAGGTCCCACAGGGCCGGGATCGCCCTGGGGGCCGGCGGGGCTTTGCGGGCCGACGGGACCTTGCGGGCCGGGAGGGCCCTGAAGGAGCCACTCCATCGGGATCTCGGAGTTGCGGCACTCCCCGGGGGAGTCCACCTTGCGAAGCTTTCCGTTATTCTTATGATAGCAGGCGTAGACCGCATCCGAGTCGGGGACGGAGGTCTTCGCCGCGTAGGCCGGGGAGAGGGCAAGAAGACTGAACAGGAAGATTAAGAGGGGTCGATACATGAACGGTTCTCCTCAAAGGATGTCGTAGAGTATCAGGGGAACGATGAGGATCTCTCCTCCGGGGGGAGGGGAGCGTTTCCCTTCGTGTGTCAGGAAGCAAGGCCCTGAATTGAGTGCCTCCTATATCGGGGCCTCTGTCGCTCTACAGATACGATATCGTTTTCCACTCGTGCAAACAACTCCTGTAGCGATCACAGCAGGTCCTTTCATGCCTTGTACCCGGCGAATCAACGACCCCGGGACTCACAAACTCTTGGCCTCCTAAAAGAAAGGGGATGCGGTTGGATGCTGCCCTCGCCCTCGATTCCCGGCGGATTTCCGGACAGCGGGTAGGGGAAGTACCGCCGGGGGAAGAACGGGATACTGAGGTGTTTCGGAAACGGAGGGTAACGGACTGGATACCGAAGGATCCCCCCGGCGCGCTCCTGATCGTGCTGGACAGCGTCGGCATCGGCGACGCCCCCGATGCCGACGCTTACCATGACCGGGGCGCGGACACCCTCCACCACATCCTGGACCGCTGCCCGGACCTCCGGCTCCCGGCCCTGGGGTCATTGGGGCTGGGGCACGTCCTCGGGCGCAGCCCCGCCGCAACGCTTCAGGGGAGCTACGGGCGGATGCGGGAGCGGTCGGCGGGGAAGGACAGCACGACGGGCCACTGGGAGATCGCCGGGGCGGTCCTCGACGAGCCGTTCGGCGGGAACGAAACGTTCCCGCCGGAGCTGATCGAGGCCATCGAGTCGGAGTGCGGCGTTCGGTTCCTCGGCAACGTCCCCGCGAGCGGCACGGCGATCATCGAAGCGTTGGGGGAAGAGCACTTCCGCACCGGTCGGCCCCTCCTCTACACCTCCACCGACTCGGTCCTCCAGATCGCCGCGCACGAAGAGATCGTCCCCATGGAGCGCCTGTACGCGATCTGCCGGGTCGTCCGACGCTGCGGGGACGCCTACCGGATCGGGCGCGTCATCGCCCGCCCGTTCATCGGGGAGCCGGGGCATTTCACCCGCACCGCCGCGCGGCACGACTTCTCCATGGAGCCGCCCCGCACCGTCCTGGATGCGATCCGCGACGCGGGACTCCCGGTGAAAGCCGTCGGGAAGGTGGCGGACCTCTTCGCGGGGAAGGGGATTACCGAATCGCATCCCACCGGCTCCAACCGCGAGGGCATGGAGCGGATCGCGGCCCTCTGGCCGGAGACGGATCGGGGACTCGTCTTCGCCAACCTCGTCGATTTCGACGTGCTGTACGGCCACCGCCGGGACGCGGAGGGGTACGCCCATGCGCCCAAGGAATTCGATGACTGGCTCGACGGTTTTCTCCCCCGGTGCCGCCCGGAGGACCTGGTGATCGTCACCGGCGACCACGGCAACGATCCGACGTATCGGGGGACCGACCACACCCGCGAGCAGGTCCCCCTCCTCGTCCGCTATGCGAATCGTACGGAGGACCTGGGGCTGCGGGAGACGTTCGCCGACGTGGCGGCGACCCTCGCCGCGTTCTTCCGGTTGGAAGCGGGTTGGCCCGTGGGAACGCCGGTTATGGAGTTTCCCTGACCCATGGGCACGACGTTCCTCCTCATCCGGCACGCCTCCCACGACCTGCTGGGTCGCGCCCTCACCGGGCGGATGCCGGGCGTCTCCCTGAACGCCCAGGGACGGGCCGAGTCCGAATCGTTGGCCGAGCGCCTCTCCGCCCTCCCGATCCGCGCCGTCTACGCCAGCCCGCTGGAACGGGCGCGCGAGACCGCCGCCCCCCTTGCCGAACGGCTGGGGCTACCGGTTCATGTGGCGGAGGAGATCGGGGAGATCGACTACGGGGAGTGGACGGGCCGCCCGTTCGAGGCGCTGAACGACCACCCGAAGTGGAGCGATTACAACAGCTTCCGGAGCGGCACGCGCATCCCCGGCGGCGAGATGATGCTCGAAGCGCAGGCGCGGATCGTCACCTTCATGGAGCGGCTCCGGGAGCGCCATCCCGATCAGGCCGTGGCGCTCGTCGGGCACGGGGACGTGCTCAAATCCGCCGTTGCTTACTTCCTCGGCGCGCCGCTGGACCTGTTCCAGCGGATCGAGATCGGCCCCGCGACCGTAAGCGCGGTGGAGCTGAACGACTGGGGGCCACGCGTCCTGTGCGTGAACCACGCCGGGCCGCTGCCGGAGATCTGAAATAATCTTACGGCGAATCCAGCCCCCGCGATCCCGTTCTCTTTCCGGTCATCCTTCAAATCCCGCCATGGCATGAAAGATTCGGGGGCGGGACGGGCGCGGCTCGGCCAGCGCATCTTCGTAGATGGAGAGGAGGCGTTCCGTCGCCGCGCGCTCGCTGAAACGGTCCGCCCCTTCGGCGGCGGTTTTCGCCATCCGCTCCCGGCGGCCCGGCTCGACCAGCAGGTCCAACGCGCCCCGCGCCAGCGCATCCGGAGTGGCTTCGACCAGCAGCCCGTCCTCCCCGTGCCGGATGACCGCTTTCGACCCGTACGCATCGGCGGCGACGCAGGGCAGCCCGGCGGCGAGGGCTTCGCACAGCACCAGACCCTGCGTGTCCGTCACCGAAGGGAAGAGGAACAGGTCTCCGGCGCGAAGGTGGCGGTTCCGGCTCCGGGGCTTCTGCCACCCCGCAAACGTCACGCGGCTTTCCAATCCCTGCTCCTTCACCAGCGCCCGGAGCGTTACTTCCTCCTGCCCCCCGCCGACGAGCATGAGATGCGCTTTCGAGCGGGCGGCGGCGATCCGGGTGAAGGCCTCGATCAGCGTGCAGACGTTCTTCTCTTTCGCCAGCCGCCCGACGAAGACGATCAACTCCGCATCCGGGGCGATGCCGTACTGCTCCCGGATACCGGCGGGATCGGCGGCGCGAACGGCGCTGAGGTCCACCCCCGTCGGCGCGACGCAGATGGGGCGGGTGACGCCGTAATCGAGGAGCACCTGCCGGATCGGCTCGGTGGGGACGATCACCCGGTCGGTCCGGTTGCAGTAGAGCCGGGTCCACGCCACCACCCCGATCCGCGACACCACCTTGGGGAGCGGGACGTAATGGACGTACTCGGTGTAGAGGGTGTGGTTCGTCATCACGAGCGGGAGGTTGAGCCAGCGCGCCCAGCGCGCCCCCGCCGTGCCGAGCACGAACGGCGATTGCGTGTGGATGATCTGGAGGCGGGCCTGCCGCATGATCGGGACCATGGACGGCCAGATCGGCACCGCGATGTTGTACCCCTGCTCGTAAGGGGTGAGGATGCCGGGGTAGCGATGGACGGGGTAGTCGCTGGTATCGACGTAGCCGGGATAGTGGGGAGCGAAGACGTGGACTTCGTGGCCCATCCGGGTCAGGTGTTTCGCGAAGCTCTGCACGGAGTAGGACGCCCCGTTGACCACCGGGCAGAAGCTTTCAGTAAATATCCCGATTCTCATGGCCTTCTCTCAGCGGGAGTTACGAAGGGCGATCCTGCAGCGCAGGATCGTTCCGCTCTCCGCTCGCCCGCTCGGAAGGCGACCGGGATGCTTCCGGCTTCCCTCCGTCCGCCCCCTCCGTTCCATCCGACACCTGATCTTTGGACAGGGTCGCAC
>JAHWJO010000382.1 GCA_019348365.1 Armatimonadota bacterium
ATTCGCCAGAGAGCGCGGGAGGAGCTTCGGAACGCCGGGGACATGGACTTCACCTCGCTCTATCGAACGGCGATGGAAGGGGGCGACGAACGGACGCTCCCTGGGGCCATCGGCGGCCTGTCCGAGACCGGACAACCAGGCGATGCGGCCCTCGTCCTGCCTTATCTGGGCCACCCCCTCGTCAAGGTCCGCAAGGGAGTGATTCGTGCCCTGGCCCGGCTGGACCCCGCCGCCCACACCGACCTGTTCTTCGCCGCCCTGATCGACGGACAGGCAGGAATTTCGAGGGAGGGCTTCGAGGCGCTGGCTTCTCTGCCGGTGAAGCCCTGGGGGGAGCGGCTGTGGGACATCTATGCCTCGTCGTCCGCCCGGCACGTTCGGAAGAACGCCCTGAAGCTCCTCCTGCTCCTGCCCCGGTGGGACCGCGTGCCGTACCTCCTCCGGACGGTTCTCGACGCCGATGCCGAATTCCGGGAGCGGTCCGAGATCGGGTTGCGCCGGGTCCTGTGGGGATACAACCGGACCTACTTCGTCTCTCCCACCGCCGTTCAGCGGGAGCGCATCCGGAGGGTTTACGAAGAAGTCCGGTCCGACCTGCCGGAATCTATCCGACAAGAAATAATGCCAATTTTGACTTGAGCGAATGTACATACCTTCATTCGATGGACCCTGATCCCGGCGGACCCTTCACCCCTTCTTCGCGCGGCGCTTGCCGGGAGCCGCTTCCTTCTTCCCTGACTCCGCCACCCGCAGCCGCTGCAGCGAGGCCCGCGCGACCGCGCTGCCGGGAAACTCCTCCAGCGCCCGCTCGTAATACGCCAGAGTCCGTTCCTTGTCGTCCAACTGGGCGTAGCAGAAGGCGATGTTGCACAGCGCCATCTCCCGGTAGGGGATCGCGTTGGCGCTCAGCAGCACGACGTACCGCCAGCGGTCGATCCACGGATGGCGGGTGAAGAAATCGTAGCTCGCCTCGAAGTGCGGGATCGCCTCCGTGAACCGGCCCCGCCGCACCGCCCGCATCCCCCGCAGGTGCTCTCGCGTGAGCAGGGTCCGGCTCCCCCGCGAGTACAAGAGGTATGTCACGGCCCCCGCGATCAGGGCGACCCTCGGTGGATCGGGCCGCAGGATCAGGTACGCCAGGCCAACGAGCGCTGCTATCACGAGCAGGTGGATCGGGAAGGAGATCCAGGCGTAAGGCCGGACCACCGGGGTTTTAGTCGCCATTTATCTTGACCACGCGAACCGTTAGCCTTCTTCGGGTGAAAACCCGCCATTCAAGAATTGCCGATAAACAGCGCAAATAGATTCGTTGTGCCTGGACATAAAAGCGATAAGCGCCCATTCTTGTCGGGCCAACCTTTCCTCGTTCAGCTCTCCTGTAGCCCACCTGCCGCATAAGGTCCCCAATGCCAGGCATAATGCAGAATCAACAAAGGTTTTGTGCAATAGGAGCTAAGAGGTCACACTGGAAATGAGCGCAGACCCGCTCCCTCACCTCCAGAGCCGACAAGACCCGCTCCGGTTCCAGGATGGCCCGCTTCCCATGCAGCCACTTCGGTTCAATCGGGTTGAGCCAGGGGCTCTTGGTCGGCAGGGGGCAGACGACGATCCGCACGCCCCCTTCCTTCTTCGCCGCCCGATTGTGGGCTTTGATCCAGCCTCGGACGTGCTGACTGACGTGCCAACTCGCGTTATCCCACGTCAGCAACCACGCCGTCAGCAACCACGCCGTCTTGCCGTGCTGTTTCAACTGCCCACAGGCCCACGCCAGGAACTCGGTCGTGACGGCGCTCACGGGTCTCCCCGTCACGAACCGCAACAGCATCCGCTCGTCGCCAGGGAACCAGACGCCGTAACAGGAGAGCGCCTTCGGGTCAGGATCATCTTTCGCCACCGCTTTCCCGTGCAGCTTCATCGGCTTCCCCTCTTCGCCCCACGCGTGGAGCGACGGCTGGGCCAGGCGGCTCCACCACGTCTCATCCAGGTAACCCAACGCCCACTCCGGGCGCTCTTCCGACAGACGGCTCAGTCGGTCGCGTGCCCCTTTTTTCGGGCATACGCCGGGTCGAGACTTTGGATCCAGCGCTTCGCCCGTTTCCAGACGATCCCCATCCGCTTCAAAGAGCGGCGGACCGACTCTCCCGCCAACTTCCGAGAGGTCAACCCCTGCTCGCACAGCACCTCCGAGAGCAGCGGGAGACTCCACAGGCTCGTCGCCTTCCCGAACGTCCTCGGACTCTGGTGGAGGATCTCTCGGATCCGCTCCTGGTGCTCCGCTCCCAAGAGGGGCTGGGCCGTCTTCGGGCGGGAAGAGCCGCGCACCAGGGCTCGGGTGCGGCGCTGATGGAACGCATGGATCACGTTGCGGACCGTCTGGACACAGCAGCCCACGTTCCCCGCGATCTGGGACAGACGCTGGCCTTGAGAACACTCGCCAGAAGGATTTGGCTGCGGCGCAAAGTGAAGGCGTCCGGGGAACGGAGGCCCGCTTCCAGGTCCGCTCTCTCTTCCGCCGTGAGTTCTTGAACCGACAAAGGAGTTTTCATGCTCCCTATCTTGCCAGAACTCTAACCGTAGCACAACACCTCCTGTGTTACTGCACTAGAAAACCCGCCGTGCCCGCTTTCCCGATCACGTTGCTCTCCTGGAGCGGGCGGGTCATCATCACGAACGGCAGCATCGGGTCCTTCGAGGGGAGGAGCTTCGCGATGTGGGAGCCGATGTTGGGGTAGTCCGCCGGGGAGGGCGGCTCCAGCTGGCCGGACGGTGACACCTTGTCGGGCGTGTATCCCGTCAGCATCTGGTACATCGCGTACATCGCGGCGGTGTGGTTGAACAGCCCGGCAGGAGTGTAGCTCATGGAGCGGATCAGCGTGTACTTGTCCGCCTGCTGGGCCAGCAGGGGCATCGTCTCCGAGAGCCAGATGCCGGGCACGTTGCTCTTGATCGGCTTGAACTCCCCCCGGACGTTGGCGGGGGCGTCCGGCTTGGGGTCCCAGATGTCGATGTGGCTGGGGCCGCCCTGCAGGAAGATCAGGATCACCGATTTTGCCTTGCCGTGCCCGTCTTTTTAGGACCAGGATGCAGCGTGGCGGCATGGGCCTCCAGGCTCAACAGCTCCGGCAGGCTGATGCCCAAGAGCGACGCCCCACCCACCCGCAGGAACTCGCGGCGGGTGAACTCTTCACAGGTCCGGCCTCTTTTACCGGGGATTGAGATCATTCCGCTTCTCCTGATTACTACGGGAGGGCAAAACTGGTCCTCCCCCGATTTGGTGGACAGAAGGTTAAGCAACCCGTAACGTCATTTCCGGTAGGTGTTGCTGTTCGAACTGATCGGGTCTGAGGTAGCCGAGCGTCGAATGGCGGCGCTTCCGGTAGTACCAGTAGTACCAGACGGCGATCCTTTCGAATATGGCACACCGGGCCTCCTCCCGCGTGACAAAGGTCTACCGATGGACCAGCTCTTTCTTCAATGAAGCGAAGAAGCTCTCCACCGGCGCATTGTCATGAATGTCGTAGCAGTTGCCCTTGCGGCTCATGCTGCAAATGGCTCCCGCTTCTGAGATCAGCGTCTGGTCATCGCCGCTGGCGTATTGGCTCACTCGGTCACTGTAGCAGATCAGCCCCGCCCCCGGCTTCCGCTGATGAAGGGCGCTCTCCAAGGCCGTCAGGACAACAGAGCGGTCCAGAGTGTCCCTTAGCGACCAGCCGATCACCTGGTATTCCTCCGAAATAAAGTACAGGGAGTTAAGCAAGTCCGTTCCGTATGTCTCAAGAATGGGTCCATTGTGATACGGCAAAGAGGTCGATATACCGACGTTTTCGGGGGAAGGGCAGGGAGGGGTTGTGGGGGAGTAGCGCGGCATAAGAACGCGGGAGAATCATCCTTCTCCTGCGTTTTCGTTTTTCCCTCTAGAATCAGCCGTATTGATTGGAAAACACCACTCCTCTATACTGAACTGACATGGATACGTTGTAGGGGGATATCGTTCAAAGGTGAACGGTTTACTCCCGACTACCCTCGGGTCCGTAGTGGAAATAGTTGGTGGAGAGCAGACCTTTAGCGGACCTTTAGCGAAAAGAGGAGAAAGAGGATGCGAATCGCGGTATCCGGTAAGGGAGGTTCTGGAAAAACGACAATCACCGCTACCTTGGCTCGTACCCTCGCCCGGCAGGGTTACTGCGTGAACGCCATCGATGATGATCCGAATCCAAATCTTGCAAACGCGCTTGGCCTCACTCCCGATCAGATCGCGCGCCTGAGGCGCCCTCCCCGCGAGGAAATCCTCGCCGAACGGGTGGATGACGAAGGGCACCGTTCGCTTAAACTGAAGCGTCCTTTCGATGAAGTCCTTCAGGAGTATGGGGTCTGCGGGCCGGATCATGTGGGTATACTCACCATGACGGGATTGCTCGGTGCGGGAAAGGGTTGACTGTGCGGTCAGCATGCCGCAGTTCGCGGCGTGATGGGAGATCTCCCCGCGCATGTGCCCCAGTCTATCACCATTCTGGACATGGAGGCGTCCATCGAGCACCTGACCCGAGGGACCGTCCGGCATGTGGACGTGCTGCTCACCGTCACCGAGCCCTATTATCGCTCGCTGGAGACGGTCGGGCGTACAGTACCGCTGGCGCGGGAGCTGGATCTGGAGAACGTCTGGGTGGTGGCGAACAAGGTCCGCAGCGAACAGGACCGCGCGGCCATCGAGTAGTTCTGCGCGCGACGAGACTTCGAAGTGATCGGCGTGGTCCCGTTTGACGATCGCGTGACGGTGGCGGACAACGCCGGCCGTGCCCTCATGGACGAAGCGCCCGACTCCGATGCCGTTCGCGCCATTAGCGCCCTCGCCGACACCATTCTTACTCGCTGCGGAGTCGCTTCTCCTCACGCTCCTGACTGAATCGGCGGGCGGACGGGCGGCAAAGAACCGGACACCCTTCGGAGAAACGGATCGAACCATGACCGTCAACGAATTATGGTGGCTGTCCCTGATGAT
>JAHWJO010000383.1 GCA_019348365.1 Armatimonadota bacterium
GACCAGGCGTTCGCCGCCGCAAACATTCCCCTCATCCGTTTCCCCGCGCAACATGCCTACGTTTCACAGGAAGTCCATCAAAGACTTGTGGAAAGCTTGCTGGCCCGTTAAGACCTCGTCCAACTCTCACCTCTGCTTTATTCCGACGGCGGCCTTTCATTTGTAAATGTCGTGGAGGCAATAATTTTGAAGGCGGGCGGTTTCTCCTCTCCTCGCTGGCGATTTGATCCCACATTCCCGCCCATCCTATAATCGCTCTGCTATGCACGACACCTCCCGACCTCCGCATTCGTTTCAGGCGTTCCTCTTTGATCTCGACGGGACGCTGATTCGGACGCCCATCGACTTTGCGGGGATGAAACGGAGCGTGCTGGACCTGGCCCGGCGCTACGGACTGGACCCGGATGCGCTCAACCGTTACGATATTCTGGGTATCATCGAGGAGGCCGAGCGGCAATTGGAGGCAGCTCCCCTTCCCCCGCCGTTCCGAGCAGAGGCCGAAAGGGAGCTGACCCGCTGTGAACAGGAAGCAGCGTCCGTCGCTGAGGAACTTCCGGGAGCCATCGAGGCTCTAACGGTACTGAGGGCGCGGGGATGCGCGGTCGGGATCGTCACCCGGAACTGCCGGGCGGGGGTGGAACGCGCGTTGAGCCGGGTCCCCCTGCCGCATGACCTCCTGCTCACCCGCAACGATGTCCGGCGCACCAAGCCCGATCCCGAACACCTTCTGGAAGCCGCCCGCCGGTTCGAGGCGCCCCCGGAACGGTGCGCCATGGTGGGCGATCACCCGATGGACATGCAGGCGGCTCGCGCCGCCGGGATGTTCGCCATCGGGGTGCAGACCCGCGACCCCTCTCCGGATGCGTTTCACTCCTCCCCGCCGGACGTGCTCCTCCCCGGCATAGGCGACCTGCTCACATGGATGTCAGCGCCGTCATCGTAAACTGGAACACCTGCGAGCTGCTGCGCGGCTGTTTGGCTTCTCTGGGGGTCGGGGATCAGGGGTCAGGGGTCAGGAATCTGGAGTCAGGGGTCAGGGATCAGGATTCGGATGTCGGGGATCGGAATGGAAAAAATAGTACTTCAGACGTTTCTGATGGATTGACGCATGCTCAGTCCGGTCATGATCCCCGATACCCAACGCCCAACACCGGGCTACAGGTCGAGGTGATCGTGGTGGATAATGCCTCCTCGGACGGGAGCGCGGAGATGGTTCGCAACGAATTCCCCGACGTGAAGCTCATCGACAGCGGGGAGAACCTGGGGTGGGCCAAAGGGAACAACGTCGGCATTGAGGTCTCCACGGGCCGGTACCTCTTTCTCCTGAATCCGGATACGGTGGTTCATGCCGGGGCGCTGGAGTCGCTCACCGCTTTTATGGATGCCCGCCCGGGAGCGGGGGCTTGCGCTCCTCTTCTCCTTAATCCCGACGGCACGATCCAAAGGTCCCTGCGGCGATTTCCGGAACCCGTCTCCCTCCTGTGGGATGTGCTCGGCATGGCGAAGCTCTTCCCCCACAGCGGGATGTTCGCGGCGTACCGGATGGGGGACTTCCCCTACGACCGGGTGGCGGAAGTGGATCAGCCGATGGGAGCCGCGCTCTTCCTACGGAAGGAAACGCTGGAGCGCGTGGGGCTGATGGACGAGGCGTTTCCCATCTTCTTCAACGATGTGGACTGGTGTTACCGGGCGGTGCAGGCCGGGTGGAAGATCTACTTCGTGCCGAAGGCGAAGGTCACCCATTACGGCGGGAGTAGCACGAGCCAGGTGAAGCCGAAAATGGTGGCGGAATCCCACCGGAGCCTGGAACGGTTCTACCGCAAGCATTACCGAGACCGCATCCCATCTGCCGTCTTCCAGGCGATCATGGCGATGAGTCGGATGGCGGAGCGGCTGAGGATCGCCAGAGCGCGATTGTGATCCCTCAGGAGCACGCAAGAAGGTTGTTGGATGTTTACTCGGATGAAATCCAAATTTCATACAACCCGTTGAGCCGAAACAAGGTCATGAAGGTGAAGCCGTAAAAATAAAACGAGTACGTCATCCGTCCCTTATTTATTTTATGACGAGAGAATGAGAAAGTCGCCCGGTGTATGACTGACCTGTCGGTAATCATTTTAAACTGGAACACGCGGGACGACCTCCACCGCTGCCTGACCTCCCTGGAGCCTGCCGTACACGGGGATCTCTCCGGTTCGGCGAGATGGGAGTCCTCCGTTCGTACACAGAGGGGTCGAACCGAGGGTACGACGGTCGAGGTGATTGTGGTGGACAACGCCTCCTCCGACGATTCCGTGCGGATGGCGGAGGAGCAGTTCCCGTGGGCGCAGGTGATCGCCAACGAGCGGAACGTCGGGTTCTCCGCCGGGAACAACGTCGGCATCCGGGCCGCGAAAGGACGCTATCTCCTGCTCCTCAACCCGGACACGGTGGTTCACGGCGATGCGCTCGACACCCTCGTGGAGTTTGCCGACGCGCACCCGGACACCGGCATCGTAGGCGCCAAGCTCCTCAACCGCGACGGGTCCCTCCAGTACTCCTGCCGGCGCTTCCCCACGCTCGCCAACGGCTTCTTTCGCGATACGCCCCTGGGCCGCCTCTTCCCCAAAAACCGGTACAATCGCGATTACCTGATGACCGATTGGGACCACCGCTCTCCCCGCGAGGTGGACTGGGTCTCCGGGGCGGCGATGCTCCTCCGGCGCGAGTGCCTGGACGGGATCGGGCTGCTGGACGAAGCGTTCTTCATGTACTGCGAGGACGTGGACATCTGCTATCGCGCGTGGCAGCAGGACTGGAAGGTGAGGTACTGCCCCGACGCCGTGATCACGCACCTCATCGCCCAGTCCAGCGACCAGAACGCCGCCGCGATGCTGATGGAGCGCCATCGGAGTATGTACCGCTTCTTCCGAAAGCATTACGCCGCCCAGACTCACCCGCTGGCGTGGCCGTTGATCGTGGCGGGGCTTTCCGCCCGCGCGGGCGCGCTGGTCGTGAAAAATAAGATCGACCGCATGCGGCAGGCGCGGGCCGAACGCAAGCGGCCGCCGGGCGATGCGCGGCCTCCCCTTCCACGCCAGGCATTGGACGGAACCGCCGATGAACGCCGATGAACGCCGAGGACTTTCACTCCGGCAGCAGCATGGGTCATTCTGAGCGAAGCGAAGAATCTGCGTGTAGAGAGGTAGATGAAACGCAGATTCTTCGCTTCGCTCAGAATGACAGGTCTTTAAGGTGATGTGGTAAGCACACTTCCGATAAAGTGATCCCCGCTTCGTATGGCCCTGAATCGATCCTCATCCGTAAAGCAACGGCCCCGCCCCTCTCCCGCTGACGAGCGGCATGAGGAGTCCCGCGTCCCCCTGTCCCTCCTTTTCCTCTCGGCCTATTTCTTCCTGCTGCCCCTCCTGGGCGGCTTCCTGGAAGACCTCCGTCCGGCGGCGCTGCGGATCCTGCTGCTCGCTTCGGCGGGGATGCGGCTGTACGAAGGGCGCAGGCCCGGCGGTGTCCCATGGCGGCCGGATCCGGGCTGGCCCGTGCTGCTCTTCTTCGTATGGGCGATCCTCGCGTCCCTTTTCGGGGCGAGCTGGACCCACGCCTACGCAACCCTGCACTTTCTGGGGGCGGGGGTCCTCACGTACCTCCTTGCAGCGGATGCCCTGCGGAGAGAGGACGGGCGAGCGTGGCTCTTCGGCGGGGTGCTGGCGGGGGCGGCCCTCACCGGCCTCTGGGCCGTCATCGAATACCGGAGGACGGTGGTCTTCCTCGGAGACCCGACGTGGCGCGTCTTCGCGACGTTCATGAACCCCAACCTCCTCGCGAACTACCTCCTCACGGCCCTGTTCCTCGGCCTGTCGGGCGTGCTGGTCAGCCGACGGCCCTGGCTCCTCGCGGTCGGGGCGGGGACGCTCCTCTGCGCCGTCGCGCTCGATCTCACGGGCTCCCGGGGAGCCGTGGTCTACTCCCTTCCGCTCGCGTTCCTCCTCTGGGCGACTCTCTCCCACTTCGCGCGGGCGACGGACCCCGCCCTCCTCCGGGCGCAGCGTCTTCGGATGGCGCTCATCCTGCTGGTCGGATTCACCCTGGGGGCGTACTTCCTGAAACCCACCGCCGTACGCGTGGTGAACGCCTCGACCAACGCGGCATCAGGGGAAGCGAATTCCACCCAATTCCGGCTCCTCACTTGGAAAGGGACCCTCCGGATGATCCAGGATCGGCCCGTCTTCGGGTGGGGACCCGGTACGTGGGAGGTGACCTACCCCCGTTACGCGGAGGCGGGATACGCGAAAGCCGCGCACAACAGTTATCTCCAGATCGCCGCCGAGATGGGCATCCCCGGCCTGATCCTCTGGCTGGGGGTGCTGGCGTACGGCCTGGGAGGGAGGCGAAAAGACATAGCGGAAGCGGGGCGCGCTTCCGCCCTCGTCGCCACGATGCTCCACAACGTCGTGGATTTCGGATGGCTGCTGTACGCCCCGGCGATGCTTACCTGGGGGATCCTCGGGGCGCGACCCGATCCGGAACCTTCCCCGCAGGGATCGGAAGGGGATACGCCTGCGCCACCGGGGTGGAAGACTCTCCCCGCCCGGTACGGGGGCGGGGTGGCGGCTCTGGCTGCGCTGCTCACGATCCTCGGACTCCCGCCCGCCTACGCAGAGCTGAAGGCGATGGAAGCGGAGAGCGCGCGGGCGGCAAAGAACTTCTTAGAAGCGAAAGACGCTTACGTCACCGCCGCCGCCCTCGATCCCGCCTCGTCGGAATGGCCGCGATGGACCGGGCGGGTCCTGCTCTACAACATGGGAGACCCGCATGCGGCTCTGCCTCACTTCCAGGAGGCGGTCCGGCGCGATCCCATGAAGGCGACCCTCCACCACGCCCTCGCCATCGCGCACGCTTCCGCCGGGCAGGTGCAGGAGGCGAGCCGGTCCTTTGAAGAGGCGCTTCGCCTCGACCCGAATGCCACCCGCGTCCTGATGGACTACGCCAACCTGCA
>JAHWJO010000384.1 GCA_019348365.1 Armatimonadota bacterium
GCCTGAATCGGGTTGCGTTCCCGGTGGAAGACCTCCATCGGCAGGTTGAATAACCCGCCTGGAATATCCAGGTTCAGGCGGCTTATTGTTGTTCAGGACCCTGAAGGGCTATTGACCGGTGATCTTGATGTTTGAAGCGCCGTTCAGGTTCCCCATCGTGGTCGCCCGGACTTCACTGGTGTGCTCGCCGGCGGGGAGCGGGTCCGTCACGATCCGGTATCGCTCGACCGGGGAGTCGAACAGGCCGTCCACGGCTTCCGCCGCCGACCACTCGCCTTTGTCGATCCGGTAGGAGACCGTCGCGATGGGAGCCTTCCCGCCGTCCGCCAGGCCCTGAACCGTCACCGCGCGATCCCGGACTTCCGCAAGCGATTCCGCGATCTCCACCTTCGGCTTCTGGTTGAGGATCGTGACGGGGCCGAGGACCTTCTCGTCCGTCTGCGGGTCGCTCGGGTTGCTCCGCTTGTCCGTCGCGACGATCTTGAGGAAGTACTCGCCGTCCGGAATCTCTTTGGTGTCCCAGGAGTAGCTCGTCTCGGAGAGGGGTTTTTCGGCGACGGCCCCGGCGGGAGCGGGATCGGGCTTGATCACTTTGCTGCTCGGGTTGGCGGCGGCATCCTTCACCACCTCCGGAAGGATCGCGTCCAGCAGCGCCCGGTCTTCCTGGGAGATCGTGCTGTCTTTGTCCAACTCGGTCTGGAGCTTGTTCATCAGCTCGCGGGACTCCGGGGTGGAAGGGCTTTCCCGTTGCTCCTGTGCAGTGGATTTCACTTCGGGCTTTGCCGTCGTCGCAGCGGTATTGGTTCCGCTCTTTGTGGCGCCGCTTTTGATCGGCTTCCAGGAGTTGACGCCATCGGGAGAATAGAACAGCTCGTAGGTCAGGGTGTCCTTGTCCGGATCCGATGCGCTCCACCGGATCGTCTGCTTATCGCTCCAGACATCCGCCACCGAAGGGGAGGTGAATGCGACGGAGGGCGGGCGATTCTCCGAAAGGTAGGAGACCGTAACGCTCTTCAATTCGGGGGAAGCGCCCTCCTCGCCCGCTTTCAGGTGAGCCCGGTACTGAATGAACCGCCCTCGCGGCGACGCCACGGAAGAGCCGTTCGAATCGGTGTAGGCGCTCGACCACGCGCTCCAGGTAGCGTCCGGATCGGCGGTATTGCCGGAACGCGTCTCCAGAATCACGTTTCCGCCTTTCGGGATCCGCGCCTGCCAGCTGATCCGCCCCCAGCGCGACGGGTTCTTGGAGTCGTGAACGGGGGAGAGGTACTCCCCGGTCTCCCGCTGCGCTTCGGCGCGGTAGATCCCGGCGAGATTGCCGCTCACCGCCCACAGGCCCCGATTCTCCGTCCACATCAGGTCGAGGATCTGGTTCTGATCCTTGGTGTCCAGGCGGGTGACGACTTCGGCTTTGGGATCGATGTGGATGACGCCGGTCCCCGCCGCTGCGTAGAGGTGGCCTTCAGGGTCCTGTTCCAGCGCCATCACCGGCGCGCCCGCTTCGTAAGTGATACGAGTCACGCCACCCGGCTTGACGTTCAGGATGCGGCCCTTGGGCGAAGTCCCCGCATAAATTTCCCCGTCTTTACTGACGAGCAGAGCCGTGACTGCGTTATCCTCGGGGTCGTAGAGGACGGTGGAGCGGCCTTCCGGGGATACGCGGTAGAGCGCGCCCGAATCGGACGTGCCGACGATCAGGTGGTTCTCTTTGTCCAGCGCCAGGCTGAGGACGTGCGGCTGAGAGGTCTGGAAGAAGGTGCTCGTCTTTCCGGCGGGAGTGACCTTCAGTACCCGGCCTCCCGGCCCCACCGCCGCGTAGAGGTTCCCCGCTCCGTCCGCGATCAATGAGAGGATGTACCGGGCGCCGGTCTTGGCGAACGGCATGGCCTTGCCCCCTGAAAGCTTATACAGGGTGCCGGTCGGCCAGCCGCCGGCGTAGACCGTTCCGTCCGGGCCGCGAGTCAGGGCGCGGATGGAGAGATCTTCGGTCTTGATCGGCTCGCCGATCTTCCCGGCGGCATCCATGGGGTAGATGTTCCCGCTGCTGCCGGTGCCGAGGAGATAGCCGCCGCGACCGTCCGCGATCATGGACCAGATCTGCGCTTCCTGCTCCAACAGCTTCTGCCGCTTGAGGGTGGGAGCGAGGCGGATATCGCCGAGCGTCGTCACGCCCACGCCGGTCCCGTCGCCCCGCTCGAACTGGGCCTTGGATTTCTGGGTCCAGAGCGTAGCGGTGCGGCCCGGGCCTTTGGTCTTATCGTCCGTATCGGCGGCGGGCTTCTCTTCTTTCTTCTCTTCGGGCTTCGTTGAATCGGAAGTCTCGCCGGCGGGGGTCACTTTCGCGGAGCCGACCGGCTTCTTCTCTTCGTCCTTCTTCTCCGTCGCCTCGTCGGGCCGGGCCGCGAGCTCCACGAACAGGGCGGCATCCTCGCCGGTCGGAGTTGTCCCCGCTCCCCTTTGCAGGGGGAGCGGATTCATCCTCCGAGGATCCGGCGGAGAGGTCCGGGAGCCTTCATGCGCAGGGAAGATGCCCAGCGCGCGAAGGGTGGGGCTTGCGGCCTCCGACGGCAGGGCGGACTGCACGGCATCGGCCGCATCCCCCGCATCGAAGGTCTCGTCCAGGGTGTCCCCCACGCTCGTGGAAGACGGCGGCGTGGAGGAGGGGGTAGACGTACCGGCAGGCGGAGTACGCGGGGCCGGACGGGCCGTGGTGGCTCCCTGTTCTCTGTAGCTGCTCCTCTGAATGGTGATCGGGACGATGGCGCTCCCGGTGATGAGGGAGTCCATATCCACGACTTCCTTCACCGCATCCCGCTCCATCCGGTAGCCGGAGGATTTGGGGGAGCGAAGGACGGCCCCGATGGGGTCCGGCACGTCGTAGAGCCGCTCGCCAAGGATGTTGACTCCCGGAGAGGTCAGGAAGAGGCGGACGGCCAGCTCTTCGTTGCTGCCCAGCTCCAGGTAGCGGTCCAGCATCTGCTGAACATTACGGAACATCGGGCCGGTCGCGGGAGCCGCCGCTACCGGTGTCATGGTGGAGCCGGGAGGAGGGGTGGGAGCCGACGGGGCGATGTTGACCGGCGTGGCCCCGTTGGTGACGACGATCTGCGTCCGCCCGTTCGGGATGCTCTCCGGCACTTTGACGGAGATCGTCTTCACGAACGGCTCTTTCCGCCAGGGGCGGAGGACGACGCCGACCTGAACGGTTTCGCCCGGCTCGACGGTATCCCGGTCCACAAAGGCCCGCTCGATCCGCATCGATTTTCGCCCGGGGGAGATTTTTACATCCACGTTGATGTGATTGATGTCCACCGGCCCGAACTCGTTGCGGGTGAGGATCGCGAGGATGTCGTCGAGATCCTGGACGGCGAACATGTCGATGAAGAAGGGCGCGAAGAAGGTGTTCTTCCGGACGATGGGCTGCATCCCGTCGGCGTTGATGCGCAGGTCCACCTCGGCCATGGCATCGCCGGGGAAGGTGTGCATCCGGAAGATCGCCTCGCTGGCGACGCCCCGGATGAAGTTGGCGGTCAGCAGCGGGTGCTTCATGACGCTGGAGCGGATGGTACGGGTCCGTCCGGTCGCGTTGTTGACGACGTTCACGGTGACGTTCACGAGATCCGGCGTTCGTCCCACGACTCCCGCCGTCCCGTAGGGAGTATCCTGGGTCATGGTGCCGATGGTCTTGCCCATGTTGGTCATCTTGAACGAGACGTCCATCTTGCTCATGATATCCGCCACGTACGCGGTGGTCATTGGGGCTTCAATCGGGCCGAAGCCGCCGAACGCGAGGGCGTAATGGCCTAGGGTGAGGACCCGGTTCCCCTTGCGGTAGGTCACCGTGCCCGTCCCGCCCATCTGGATGTCCCCGGTCGCAAACGCGATTCCAAAAGCCGAGCCCGGCTGGAGCGGCGGGGCCTTGTCCGCCTGGACGGATCGCCCCCCGGCGGTGGCGGCCTGGAACGTGATGCCGGACCCGCTCATCCGCTGGTTCATCTGCTGAAGGATGTGAGGACTCAGCCCGGCGGTGGAGACGATCATCGGATTCATCGTCGAAGACGAGGCGGCAGGGTTCGGCAGGCTCTCGGTGCGCGTCGCTCCGGTGGAGGAGGAGAAATCCGGTCCAAAGATGGCGGCGACCTTCGAAGAGATCTGAGGGGTGAAGCCGCCTCCGACGGAGGTGTAGAGGGGTTTCTGAGGGAGTTTTTCGCTCCAGGCCTCCAGCATGTACTCGATGGGGGTGACCATCGCGACCGGCTCGTTGATGCTGTTTTCCCCCCAGGCGTATGCCCCGGCCAGCCGTCCGTTAAAATAGATCGGGCTGCCGCTCATCCCCTGAATGCCGAGGGCGCGGCGCTTATCGAAAACGGGGCCGTGGGTGCGGATGAGGATCAGGTCCCGCCCCAGAACGTAAGGATGGTTACGGAGGATATCGATGACGGTCACGTCGAACCGCTCGATCTTCGTGCCTTTGAAGACGGTGAGTCCGTATCCCTTCATGCCCGGCTTGATCTCGTTGACGGAGATGAATTCGGACCGGGGGACCGCCGCCTTCTGCGCGACCTCTTTCAGCCGGGAATTGGGTTTGGTGGGGGAGGCTTTACGAGTCGGGGCGTTTTTCTTTACGCCGGCAACAGTGGGTTTCTTTTTAAGGGGGGAGGCGGCAAGAGCCCCGTTGACGGGAGCTCCGGTGAGGGTCGCGCTGCTGAGGAGCAGCGTGGCGGCCACCGCGATGCGACGGCTGGAGAACATACAGATCCCTCCGAACAAGTCAAACCGAACAGAAAAGGGACGGCCCGAGTTCGCCGTCCCGACATGCGCCCATTATACCATAACCCTCCCGTTTGTCGTAAGGGGGGGAGCAAGAGAGACGCCCCTCCGTTTCGACAACACAGGAAGAAATGACGAATAGCACAGAAAGAGAATCTAAAGCTCCCTCTATTTTAACGACACCGGAAGACCCGGAAGGTTGCCCGTCTTCTAC
>JAHWJO010000385.1 GCA_019348365.1 Armatimonadota bacterium
CGGGCAGGTTCAGCAGCGCGAGAAAATTCCGCACCGAACGCCCCGAGATGCCCAGCCGCTTCCCGACCTCCTCATCGAGCTCGTGCGAGGAGAGTTCCGTCGCATGAGCGGCCAGCGCTTCCCGGAGATCGGCCAGGCCGCGCGCCCGGTCGATGTCGTTGAGATCCTCGCGCTGGAGGTTCTCCATGAGGGCGACGATCCGCTGATCCCGGTCCGAGAGGTTCCGCACGAGGGCGGGAATACGGGAGAGTCCCGCGAGCTGCGCGGCCCGCCACCGCCGCTCCCCCGCCACGATGCGATAGCCGTCGCCGTCCGGGGTGACGGTGATGGGCTGGAGGACGCCCTGCTCGCGGATGGAGGCGGCGAGGGCTTCGAGCGACTCTTCGTGGAAGGTCTGGCGGGGCTGGTGGGGATTGGGGTGGATCTGATCGAGGGCGATCTCCCGCGCTTCCGCGAGGCGGTTCACGCCCTCGTTGAGATCGAGGGCGGAAGCGAGGGCGGCGGTGGCGGGGGAGGACGGGGCATTCTCCGTTACAGGTGGGGTAGCGAGCTTGTCCAGCCCGATCCGGAATTTATTGCTCCTCATGCAGCCCCCCTTTGCCGGGGGTCCGGGGACAGGGGCCGGGGGTCCGGCACCGGGGGGGACTCCGGCGAGCGGTCCCCATTCGGGGAGGGCGCTTCCGAGATCCCGAGTCGGGAGAGGACTTCCGTCGCGAACTGGCGATAGGCCTGCGCCGCATCGGAGGAGCGGGCGTAAGTGAGGATGTCGCTGTCGGCGACCGCCGCTTCCGCCAGCTTGCTCGCCGTCTTGATGATCGTCTCGAAGACGAGATCGCCGTGGGTGTCGCGGACGTGGGTGACGATCTCGCGGGAGAGGAGGGTCCGCAGGTCCACGAGAGTGACGAGCAGCCCCAGGATCTGAAGGTTGCGGTTGAGCCGCTGCTGCACGAGATGGACGATGTCGAAGAGCTGCTGGGTGCCGCTCAGGGCCCACTTCCCGGCCTGAATGGGCACGATGACGCCGTCCGCCGCCGTGAGGGCGTTGAGGGTGAGCCGCCCGAGGGAAGGCGGGCAGTCGAGGAGGATGAAATCGAAGCGGTCCCGCACCGTCTCCAGCGCTTCAGCCAGCAGCCGTTCTCCCGCGACCATCTGGGGGATCTGAAGCTCGGCGGCGGCCAGCTCCAGTCCGGCGGGGGCCAGGGTCAGCCCCTTCTCCCCCGCGCTGACGAGGATATCGGAGAGGGGAACGCCCTTGAGGAGGACTTCATGGAGGGTGGGCTGGCCGGTGGGGTCCACACCGAGGCCCATGGTGCAGTTGAACTGGGGATCCATATCGACGAGGAGGACCCGAAAGCCCCGCTCGGCGAGGGCGGAGCCGAGGTTGATGGTGGTGGTGGTCTTTCCGACCCCGCCTTTCTGATTGGCAATCGCGATGACTTTCACGCTGGTTCTCACTTGGCCTGTGGCCCACAAAAGAGGCTGCCGTTTCGGACTTCCGGGCAGGCGATGGAATTCCGGAGAAGGGGAGCAGCGACGAGGCTGCGCCGGATCCTCCCGGCAGCATCAGAGGGGACGGAGGCGGATAATGTCCCGGCAGGAGCGCCGCGCTGCTATCAGTATCCGACAGACGGCGGAAATCTGCAAATTGGGTCGTTGGGTCGTTGGGAAATGCCCTCCCTGATATGGGTGTGCAAGGGGGGAACTGGTAGGGACTTGGAGAGGGATTGGGGCGTTTAGGAGCGACTCCCCCAACGACCCAATCACCCAACGACCCAATCACCTAACACCCTAAAGCGGGTGGATGACGTAGGTCACCACGCCCCAGACCTCGAACTGGTGGTGGGAATGGATTTCGAGGGCGGGGTAATCGGCGTTCTCCGCGACGAGGTAGAGACGGTTCTTGATGCGGCGGATGCGCTTGACGGTGTATTCGCCGTCCAGCAGGGCGATGACGATCTGGCCGTCGCGGGGCTCGATGGCGCGGTCGATGACAAGGACATCGCCGTCGTGGATGCCGACATCGTTCATGGAATCGCCGGAGACGCGCGCGAAAAAGGTCGCCGCCGGATGGAGGACGAGGTAATCGTTGAGGTCGAGCCACTGTTCGATGTAATCGTCGGCGGGGGAGGGGAAGCCCGCCGGGACCTTCGCAATGAAGAGCGGGCAGGCGAGCGTTTCGCCGGGTTTGAAACGGTGGAGCGGTCCGACCTGCAATCGGGAAGCCATGGAAGCCAGTCCTCCGGGAGTGACGAAAAGGAATCGGAAGGGGGATCGTCCGGGGGGCACGCCGCCGGAGCGCCCGCGAAGGAACATTTGTTTGCCTTAATTGCCGGGACGGAGCGGCGTGGATGCGCCGCCCCCCGGATACCGCTTCGCTTGCCGTACGTCTCTATTGTAGAGGGATCACCCACCGGAAGGGAACGGTTGTTCCGAATTTAAGAGGGAAAAAGCCGAAATTCCCGATTTTCCCCTCCCGCCGGTGGAGGTGCGAAAGAATTCGTGAAAATTTTCAGAAATTTCGTCGAGAGGGTGTTTAGCTTTTCAGGGCACGGGGTAAAAGCATTTGGGTCTGGCAGAGGCCCTTTCATTGATCTAAAAAGAACACCTTCATTTCACTAAAATCAGGAGACTAGCCGATCACTCGAGCGGTCTCGTACCTTTTAGGAAAGGCCGGGAAGCCAACGCTCTCCCGGCCTTTTCGCGTACCCCTTTCCCGTTTCACCTCCTCCAGGGAGCACGACGGATGAACCTCCCTCTTCCCCTGCTGTGGGTCTTCGCAAAGTGGCCGGAGCCGGGCGCGGTCAAGACCCGGCTCTGCCCGCCCCTCTCGCCGCAACAGGCGGCGGACCTGGCGCGGGCGTTCCTGGAGGACCGGGTGGACTCCCTCCGTTCGGCGTCCGGGCTGGAGGGAGGGATCGCGTACGCGCCCGCCGCTGCCGGGGAGCGGTTCCGGGAGGCGTTCCCCGGCGCGCGGCGCACTCCGCAGGGGGAAGGGGAACTGGGGGAGCGGATGGCGCGGGTCGTGCGGGAGAGCCTGGCGGAACGGCGGCCGGCGGTTCTATTGGTGGGGAGCGATGTGCCGCTCCTGCCGATCTCCATGGCGGCGGATGCGGCCCGCGCGCTGGCCTCCGGCGGGGCCGACCTCGTCCTGACCCCCGCGCCGGACGGCGGCTACTCCATGATCGGCATGAGCCGCTTTCATGGGGAGTTATTCGAGGAAATGGAGTGGAGCACGCCGCAAATTCTGCCGGAAACCCTGCGCCGCGCCGGGACGCTGGGGCTGAAGGTCCATTTGACCGAGCCCGTGTCCGACTGCGACACGCCGGACGACCTGCGGGCGCTCTTCGCCGCGTACGAGGCCGGGCCGGAGCGGTTCCGGGAGGCGGCCCTCCGCACCGCCGCCGTGCTGGAACGATTTCGTCCACTCCTCCGGGGTTCGACGACCCCGCCGTGAGGGGTTCTCTTCGTGTCCTTCGTGTCTTCGTGGTTCAAAGGGGTTCATCCGCGTCGATCCGCGCGGCGAAGCCCCGCGTGCCGCAGGCCCGCGACCCATTCACCCATCCACACACCCACCCAAAATCCGGGAGGGCCCCCCCCGTTCCCCCGTCGAAAGGGGAGGGGGGAGTAGACTGCCTTTATGTTTCGCGCGCTCAAAAATCCGTCGTACCGGGTCTACTGGATCGGCCTGCTCATCTCGCAGATGGGGAACTGGGTCCAGATGGTCGCCCGGCCCTGGCTGGTGTACGAGATCACGAGCAGCACGGCGGCGCTCGGATTCATCGCGTTCCTCAACGCCATCCCGCTCCTCTTCCTCTCGCTCTTCGGCGGGGTGCTGGCGGACCGGAGCGACCGGCGCCAGCTGCTCGTCGTGACCCAGACCCTTTACATGCTGCTGGCGTTCGTCCTCGCCTTTCTGGTCTGGGCCGGAGTGGTGGAGGTGTGGCACGTCGCGTGCCTCTCGCTGCTGGGCGGGATCATCACCGCCTACGACCTCCCGGCCCGGCAGGCGATGGTGACGGACATGGTCGGCAAGGCGGACCTGATGAACGCCATCGCGCTGAACTCCACGGCGTTCAACACGGCCCGCATCCTCGGCCCGACGATTGCGGGATTCCTGGTGGTATGGGTCGGGATGGCGTTCTGCTTCTTCCTGAACGGCCTGAGCTTCCTCGCGATCATCTTCCCGCTGATGCGGCTGCGGTTTCAGCAGACTCCCCCGCAGAAGGAGGGGAACGTCTGGGAGAACATGCGGGAGGGGCTGTCGTACATCCGGCACCAGCCGCAATTGCTGGCGTTCATCTCCATCGTCACGGCGAGCGGGCTGTTCGCGCTGCCGTACGGGACGCTGATGCCAGCGTTCGCGCAGGAGGTGTTCGGCACGAACGCGGCGGGCATGGGGGCGCTGTTCGCGGCGAGCGGATTCGGGGCGCTGGCGGGGGCGCTGCTGCTCGCCCGGTTGAGCACGTCGGAGACGAAGCCGGGGGTCGTGATCCTGGCGGCGTTCGGGCTGAGTCTCGCGCTGCTGGCGTTCTCCGCCGCTCGCACCCTCCCGATGGCGGTGGCCGCCCTCGCACTCGTCGGCCTCTGCGCCACGAGCCAGAACGCCACCACGCACACCCTCGTTCAGACCATGGTGCCGGACCGGCTGCGGGGCCGGGTGATGAGCGCGTTCATGATGGTATTCCAGGGGTTCATGCCGTTCGGGAACCTGCTGGCGGGGTTTGTGGCGGAGCGGTGGGGGGCGCCCTTCGCGGTGCGGATGGGGGGGATGGTCTTCCTGGCGTACGTGGCGCTGATGACGCTGCGGATCCGATGGCGGGGGGAGATGGCCCCCCTGTCGAACGGGCAGGAAGAGGCGGAGGCCCCCGAACCGGCGGAGGCGCGAAAGTAGCTCTCTCCCGGCGACTTAAACGTTCGGTGTGAGTACCCGGCGAATGAATTCGCGGCAACAACGGCACGAAGTCCGCCTACGCGGACTCCCC
>JAHWJO010000386.1 GCA_019348365.1 Armatimonadota bacterium
TTTTATCTTCATCGGGGGCCTCCATGGGAGAGGGGATGGACCAGGGCGCCGAGCTTCTGGACGCCGATGATGAGGAGGGTCACAACGACCGCGAAGAAATGAATCCGGATCACCCGGCTCCACCGGGCGTAGTACGCGACCGCCGGCCAGCAGTGGGGACAGAAGCCGTACTGGAGGTCCTGCATGCGCCAGCGGCCCACGCAGCCCGGCGTGATGCAGGCGTGCCGGTAGGGGCTCCGGTAGCGGAGGCGCCAGGCGCGCCGGGGCCGGGAGGTTTCGCGACGCTGGGGCGGGGGTTCCATGAGGGGGGCGTTCACGGGCAGCCTCCCTTCGCGGGGTAGAGGACTTCCTCGCCCTGGGCGAGGAAGTCCTCCTGTCCCTGCCACTCCCCGAGAGACGTTTCCAGCACCCAGGCCCGGTTGCCGAGGTTATCCTCGACGAGCCAGAAGTCCCGGATTTTCGGATGGGAATGGAGGAGGGTGACCACCGAGCCGGGCAGCAGGGTCGCCTCCTGATTTTTGGGGCTCAGGCCGTCGCGCTGTTTCAGGAGGGTTTTCTTCTCGCCGGGCTTCATGGAGACACCCCGCTTTCGCGAGTCGCGGCTTCATGGATCCGGTGGATCATCTCCATGCCGACGGCCGTCTGCCGCTCCACTTCCTCCGCCGCATCCGCGAACGTCATCTGCGGCTGGATGATCTCGGCGTACCGCTTGAGATCGGAGCGCCAGAGTCCGTAGAGGGCCACCTCTTCGTAAAAGCCGATGAAGTCCGGGTTGACCTTTTGCAGCTTCCCGGTGGATGCGTACTGGAAATAGCAGAGTTGATGGAAGAGCTCGGCCTCGCGTTTCCTTTCCGGCAGTCTTCCCCAGAGCTTTTCGTTGATCAGGAGCTCGACTATCTCATCGCGCCGGTCCTCTTCGGACCGCTCCTGCTGGAGGTAGTAGGCATCCTCGTTTCGGCGGATCTTCGACTTGACGATCACCGTCCGGCCCCGGTCCTTTAACTCCCGATCCGTGTAGGTGCAGACAAACCGCGTATAGAACAGGTCCTTCCGGTGCCGTTCCGTCAGGAGGGCGATGGCGAGATGCACATCTTCGGCGTTTTTGCAGGCGGGCAGGCTCATTCCACCGCCTCGCTTTCCTCCGCCGTTGCGCACGAGACGCATGCGCCCTGGCCGAAGGGATCGTTGTAGATCGGGTCGCAGCAGCTCGGGCAGAAACGGTAGGCGATCCCGGCATCGTAGAGCGCGCGGGAGAGTCGGGTGCAGAGCGCGTCCTCGCCCCCGTAGGGCCGGTCCGAGTGGACGATGATGCGGTTGACGAAGGTGAAAGCTTCCTTCAGCGCTTCTTCCCAGGCCGGGAGGAAGTTGAAGGAGATCCGGGGCGCGGGATGGAGCGGCGCGGATCCCGGCGTGTCGGGTGAACGGCTCAAACTTGTAGCCATGGGTGGCTCCCGATACAATGGAAAAGGAAAGGCCGGTTGCTCTCCGGCCCTTTCGGCGGATGAACCCATCCGTGGCGGTAACGCGCGGGAGATCCGTCTCTCGCGCTTGTGGCGGCGAAAGCCTCCACGGGTCATGCAGCCCCTCCACCCTCTGCTCAAAGGTCCGGGAGGGGCTGTTTCGTTTCAGGCCGCCGGCTGCTGCTCGGCGGCGTTTTGCTGTGCTTTCAGAGCCTTCCGCTCGGCGTCGAGCCGGGCCAGCTCATTCCAGCGGATGAACGCCTTGTGGACCCGGCGTACCTCATCGGGCGTCGTGCCCTCGGGGAACGCCCCCGGAGGGACCTCCTCGAAACACTCCTCGATGGCGGCTTTCGTCTCGGCGTCCATCGGCAGGCCCTCAGCTCAGGATCTTCAGCGGGGAGAGCGACAGGCGCCCTGCGTCGAACGCCCGGTCCCAGATCTCCCGGCTCCGGGGGCATTCCGTACAGGTGAGGTAGGCTTCCCTGCCCTCGTTGCGCGCCCCGTTGCAGCGGTGGGCCAGGTCGTCGATCCGGTCCACCAGCCGCAGCGCCTCGCGCAGATCCCGCCGGGAGAGCGCGGTGCGCGCATCCGAGCAGAGGACCTGGACATCGATCATCAGCTCGTCTTTCCCGGCGTTCAGCTCGTCGTGCTTCCGTGCCATAACGTCCCTCCCTGAAAATAGGGGTGGCCCGATCCATGGGCCGGTATCGTCGATCCTTCAAAGGGGGGCGGGTGGGTCAGAGATCACCCGCCCCGGTCGTTGGGTGGGGAGCGGACTCCCCGGTGGATCACGGAGGAGTGCCATCCTCCGTTTCACGTCCCGTTCACCGATCCGTTAGCGACGTTCGATGAGGTGAGAGGGGCCGGGGCGTGAAAGTGGTCTTACAGGTGGCCGTAGAAGGGCCAGCGGACGAACTCGAAATCCTCCCGCACCTCGCGCGTCGGCAGGGTCAGGAGGAAACGCATCACCTGCACGAGCATCTCCATGCGCGCGGCGGGATGCGCCGGTCGGAACTCCATCCGCTTCTCGAAGCTGTCCCCGCAGGCGCTCACGAGATAGAGAAGATGCGAGACGATCAATCCCGGCACCGGGCACCGGAACGCCCACTCGATTCCGCCCGGCAGCGGGTGCTCGAAGCGCCGGAGGCACTCCACCGGCAGCGTCCGCAACAGGAGCGCCGCCGTCTGCACCGTTCCTTCGCCGGGTTCGAGGACACACCATCCCTCGCTCTTCATGCGGTCCCGCTCCTCGATGTAGGCCGCCGCGTCTGACGCCGCCCGGTCCGCCGCCGCCATGACCTGGGTCATCGTCGCCGTCGCCGGGTCGAAGTAAGCCTCCGGCGTGAAGCCGATCCTCCCGAGCGTGTAGCCCCGATCCTTGAGCGCCCGATAGGTCTCGCCGCTGAAGATGCGGATGTTCGTCAGGTAGCGCTCGTGGGCGGCATTGCAGCTGGAGCAGGGCCGGGTTTCGGGGTCGTCGTATCCCTGGACCATCAAAGTTCTCCGTTGATATAGGGCCCGTCCATGGGCCGGTGCGCATCATGCGGGAGGGAAGTCTAGCGGTGGTAGGCGGTGACCGGCGTGCCGTTGTGGATCTTCACCTGCTTCCGGGTCGCCCAGAGGGGATCGACGCCGGGCTCCGCGTCGTGCCACTCGCTGAGGGCCTGGCGCAGCGCCTCCTCCATCTCGGGCCGGTAGAGCGCGAGCTTCTCGGGGGAGAGGGCGTCCCGCAGCTCCTCGGGGCTCTTGTCGCGCGCCGCCTTCAGGGTCCGCGCCCGGTTCGCCCCGACCGCCGCCATGATGTGTTTGCAGCGCTGGCCGGTCTCTTTCAGCCGGTGCTGGAAGTGGGGGCAGTCGCAGGTCTCGCGGTTCCGGCGGAGGTAGACGTGGTAGACGGCCACGCCCTTCTCGCTCGTCACCTCGAAGAAGCCGCCGCCGACGTGCGCTACTTCGAGGGGCCGGCGATACTTCATCTGCACGGCTTCGAGGGCCTTACGGGCCGTCGCGAGGCGGATCTGCTGGGCGAGGGCCACCTGGGGCGGGAGTTGATCGCCGTCGGCTTCCATCACGCTGGGGAGTCGGTTGCTCATTGGATAATCTCCTTTACTCGCACATGCTCCGGGTGCTAGAATGAACCCGGATAATCTCCTGAGCCCTCAGTCGGAGCCACCCGACCGGGGGCTTTTTCTATCTGTATATAGTTTAGCATTGCTAAACATCAGAGTCAAATTTAAAAGAGGGAAAGTTAAATTCCAACTTTCTCCTCTGCTAATTCTTCCTCCTCGATCATCTCGTAGAGGTCGCCAGGCTGACAATCGTAGACGGCACAGGCGCGCTCCAGGACAGACCTGGAAGCATGGATTTTATTATTTTCGAGCATAGATAGGGCCCCTTTTGTGAGCTCTAGCCTCTGCGCCGCATCCAAGAAAGATAGGCCGGCATCCTCTCGAACTTTTCGCCAGCGACTGACGACAGGCATTTGCCACCTCCATGCATGGAGTTTAGCATCCCAAAACCTCCATAGTCAATAAATTAATCACCCGCTAATCAGTTTTGTCGTGGTATATTCTGACTGAACCAGCGAGGGAGCTTATACTATGTGGACTGCAGCGATGCCATTTGGGGATTGGGTTAAACAAAATAGGTTGGCGATTGGTTGGACCCAAGCGGATTTAGCCAAACGTGTTGGCCGTTCCAAGACTTGGGTTTCGTTTGTAGAAAATGACGAAAACCCTATCACCGAGAAGCCCATCACTCCTACGCCAAAAAACATTCAGGCTATAGTTAGAGCATTTAAGTCTGCTGGTCTGAGTATCTCTCTTAGAGAGGCGTACGAGGCCGCCGGTATTCCTATCCCGGATGCGCCTGTCGATGAGCCGCCCTCTACCGACGGCGACGGTCCCGATCCCCTCGCCCAATCCATCGAGAAGCTGGGCCTGCGCATCCTCGACGATTCCGACATCATCGGCGGCGTCCCCGCCTCCGACCCCGACCGCCGGACCCAGGAGCACCGGGGCACGGTCCTCCAGAAGTTCGGCGCTCAGTACATGGTCGAGGTCGAGGGCGATTCGATGGAGCCCTACTACGGCAACGGCGACATCCTCGTCGTCCGCAAGATCCAGGAGCCCGATCCCGGCGACGTGGTGATCGCCCTGGTCTACGGCGACTCCGTCTGCAAGCTGTTCACCGCCTGGAAATTCGATCCCATCACCGGCGAGACGATCTACACCCTTTCCCCCACCAATCACAAGTACCGGGAGATCCGCGCCAGTGACGTGGAGTTTCAGGGGGTCGTCGTCGGCAAATTCGAGCCCGCGCGCCGGATCCGCTGGAAGGCGCGCACTGAAGACAAGGAGGAGCCATGACGCTCGCCTGTCCCTACTGCAATAACGGAATGGCCAGGCCTCTCCCGAAAGACGCGGGAAAGATCCTGAGTTGCCCTTTTTGCGACAAGCAATTCCGGTTCACGGGCATCAGCGCCATGCCCATGCCCCAACCCGCGATGCCGCCCCCGCCTC
>JAHWJO010000047.1 GCA_019348365.1 Armatimonadota bacterium
CTCATTGCCGGGAAGCTCCGCTTCCCCTTACCCACCTGATTCAGCGAAGAACCAAAAATTTATGTGGGAGAGTGATCCTGCTCCTCCCTGTCTCTGTGGAGGTGCCAATGACCGCGGATGAAGCCCTGCAACGCTGGAAAGACCTGCTCGCGGGGGGAGACCGGGACGGGACTCTGGAAGAAGCCGCCCTCCTCTACGCCGCCGGAGAATATCCCGATTTGAGAGTGGAAGCCTACCTGGAAAGGCTGGATGGGGTGGCGGAGGAGTGCCGGGGAGCCCTGGGCGCCGGCGGATTGGAAGGCCCGGAAGCAGGGCGCCGGCTCTGCCGCTATCTTTTCGAGATCGCCGGATTTCTGGGAAACCGTGAGGCATATGACGACCCTCGCAACAGCTATCTGAACGAGGTGCTCGACCGGAAGCTGGGGATTCCCATCACGCTTTCCGTCATCGGCATCGCCGTGGGGCGGCGGTTGGGTGTCCCGCTGGAGGGCGTGGGGATGCCGGGGCATTTCCTCCTCCGCTCCCCGGAAGGTCCGGCCTACTTCGACCCGTTTGCCGGAGGCCATCCCGTGACGGAAGAGGAGTGCCGCGAGCGATTCCAGGCGATCTACGGCTCTCAGATGACCTGGTCTTCCGCGTACCTCTCCCCCACTCCGAAGCGGGAGATGCTGGCCCGAATGCTGAACAACCTCAAGCTCGGTTACCTCCAGCGCAGCGACTTCGACCGGGCCGAGCGCATTCTGAATTTCGCCCTGGCGCTGGAGCCGGGTTCCTCGCAGGATCGGGAGTTGCTCCGTCAGATACAGGAATGGCGATTCCGGCAGAATTGAGCGTCCGGGTTCCGGTCTGATCATGTGGTTCGGGAGGAGGGGATACGGTAAGGAAGGCGTGAAAAAGCCCAGGCTTATCGGGCGGCCTGGGCGTGATCCGTTGCAATCCAATGTCTCTGCCGTGAGAGCTACACGTTGGCCGTCGAGCGGAGCTTACTCAAGGCTTCGTTCGGATCTTCGACGAACTTGACCACGCGATCCATCTGGACGAGATGCAGGGCGCGACTTACTTCGCCGGCTTTCGCCGCGACGTACACTTCGCCGCGATGGTCTGCCACGCCGCGCTTGGCGGTCATGATGATGGAGATGCCCGCGCTGTCCATATAGGCTACGTCACGGAGATCGAGGATCATGTGCCGGACCCCGTCGGAGAGGAGATCCCGAACTGCTTCTCTCATGGGGCGCATGGTCGCAAGGTCCACGATCCCATCCGCCTTCACGATGCCGATATCGCCGATGGTCTGCTTCTCAATTACCAGATCGTCCGTAGACATGATCTTTCCGCCTTCCACATGAGGGAGTATGATGAGGAGATGGGGATCACCTCCGGGCCTGCTTGAAGGGACTTGAGGGAAAGAGTCTCTCGCGCCTGTTTTCCCATCTGCACGAATGCCTAAACCTATTGTAGCGGATGCCTGATGCCCAGGGGCAAGGATGAGGCGCTCGTTTCATCCTTGGTTGAGGATCTCCGGAATCGGTTGGAAAGCTCGCCTCAGCCGGGGATCGCATTTTCCCTTATGGAGCATCACCGGCCCCTCATAATCTTACTACCGATTGCTCCAACTGTTTTCGAGTTCCTTCCCGATTGAATCTCCTTTCCTGGGAGTGGATCCGATCGGAAGGAAATTCTCGTTAGGAGGGAAGGGGTGAACGTCTCCTCCCATGGACCGGCCCTCTGTGCTTCGCGCAGTCACCCGCCTCTCCCGAACGGGGAGGGGAGACGAACCCGTTCATGGATCGGTTTCTTCTCTTTCTATCCTCTCAACTTGAACAACTACTCCTTTCTTCTATCGCCCTGATTTATGGCGCTACCGAGAAATGTGTGAGGAGGGGTTGAAGTCGTCGCAGGTCGATCCATTCGATTTCGTTCAGGATATGCTTTGTGCCGGGGTAGCCGTGATGTTAATGGCCGGGACACCGCCAGCTCAATTTCAGTGAAGAGGTTGAAAATCTCTCGACAAGGTGTTAGAAACCTCTTCAGCGCGCGTATTGAAGAGTGAGGAGTTGGAATGGATCTCTTATGGGACCTTCAAACCCGCTGTGACGCGAAACCGATTTCTTGTCGGGTTCTCTATGCGACGGAGCAGACTGAAGTGGGTGCGAACGGGCAGTCCCGGATGACTCTGGCCTCTTCCTCGGATTCGCGTACCGAACCGGATGAGGAAGCGAAAGCGACCGAACTGATCGTACGGGCTCAACGCGGGGAGGCTCAGGCCTTCAATCGCCTGATGAACCTGTATCGGGAACGGGTGGCCCGCCTCGCTTATCACCGGGTGGGCAACATAGAGGAAGCCCAGGACCTCTGCCAGGAAACGTTCGTCCGGGTCTATCGTGCGTTAGACACGTTCGATGCACGGCGAGCGTTCTCTCCCTGGTTGTACCGGATCGCCCATCATGTGATCCTCGATTACATGCGGCGTCGGAAAGTCCGTCCCGTGCTGGCTGATCCCGAGCCGGGAGAATCCTACGAATCGGAGCCGGATCCGTCGGCGGTCAATCCGCAGCGCTCCATGCTCACCCAGGAAACCCTGGGAGAAGTTCAAGAGGCGATTCAGTCGCTGCCGGAGAATTACCGAACGGTCATCGTTCTCCGGTTTCTGGAAGACCTCTCTTACGCGGAAGTGGCCGAAGCGTTGAACCTGACCGAAGCCAACGTGATGATGCGCATCAGCCGCGCGCGGCGCATGCTTCGCGATAAACTCAAGCACCTCCAGGTGGAGAATACTCACGAATGAACGACTGTGCTTCCATGCGGGAACTCATCCCCGCTTACATCGACGACGAGCTGATGCCCTCCCAGATCGAGCAGGCCGAACGGCATCTCTCTCAGTGCGCCCGATGCCGGGAAGTGCTGGAGGGTCTGGAACGGGACACGATGCTCCTCAAGGCGACCATCGGCACCCCCGTTGTCGTGAGCGATCGGATCAACGATGCCGTCTGGGCCAAGATCGAGGCGGAAGACCGCGCACAAGCGGCTCAACCCCTCCAGCCGGCCTCCCGGATGAGGCCCGATGTTACGCTGAAGCCGGCGCAGAGACGGAGCTGGGGTGGTGTTCTCCGCGAGAGGTTCGCCCTTCAACGGTGGGTGTTCGCGGGAGGGATGGCCGCCGTGGCTCTCCTCCTCCTGGCTACGGGATGGCACCGGTCCCAGGCCGGCAGCCCGATGGACGTGCAGATCGCGTCAGTGGTGGGGAATCCCCTCTGGCGCTCGGCAGAAGCGGGAGCCTGGCAACCCTTAAGCGCGGGAGTTGTCCTCCGCTCCGGCGACCGCCTCAAGACCGACGAGGACGACCAGGTGACGGCGCAGTGGAAGGACGGTTCGCGGGCAGTGGTCGGCCCCCAGGGCGAGGGAGAGGTGCTGCGCCTCTTCCCCGGACTGGACTTGAAGCATGGGCGCGTCTGGGCAAAGATCAAGCGGCAGTCGAAAGAAACGCCGTTCACCGTCCGGTCCCCCCATGCGACCGCGCAGGTGATGGGAACGGAGTTTTCCATGGAAGTCCCTCCCGCCCAGAAGCAAACGTTCGTCGTCGTGTTGGAGGGCGCGGTCCGCTTCTTCAACTCTCAGGGATCGGTCACGGTCCGGGACTGGTCCCGAGCCCAGGCCGCCGTCAAGACCGTTCCCACGAGTCCGGAGGCCATCTCCCCGCTCAAACAGGACTCAATGTGGTGGGTGAAGTAGAACAGGGTTTATAATTAATCAAGCAAGAGCCCCTCGCCTGAAATATGAGCGAGGGGCTCTTGCTTTTAATTTCCTGAAGAGTATCGCTGAGTCTTCAACGCGCGGGGATGCGAGATTGCGTAGACCTCTTTCAGCGCGTCCCGGCTGACGTGAGTGTAGACTTCCGTCGTGGAGATGGAGGCATGGCCCAAGCAATTTCCTGGATCGACGGGAGATCCGCGCCGCCTTCCAGCAGTTGGGTCGCGTAGGAGTGATGTAAAACGTGAGAACGCGGCGGAGAGGTCGCATCTGAAGCGCGGGCCAAGTCGGGGGTTGGGTGGCCGAACTCAGAAATCTGTTCCAGGCTTCAGAAATTAGTTCCAGGCTATGGAGGCGTACTGAAGCGTAAGGCGGTAAATATCTCCTCCACATGACCACGCAACCCACAATACTTACTCAACTTATTCTGTTGACCTGCTTATATCCCGGTATTCCGGCCTATCCAATAGGGTATAGGAAAAACTTGCTCGATATGATACAATTCCGTTGAGAACCCCGGGAATTCGACAGGAGCGAGCATGGATTCTTACACCGACAGCGATTTGAAGCGGCTCAGCGACGAGCGGGAAGACTGGAGCCCCCGCGACATCCTCCGGTGGGCGATGGAGACCTTCTCCCCCCGCCTCGGGATGGCGACGGCGTTCGGGGCGGAAGGGTGCTGCCTGCTGCACATGCTCGCCGGACTCCGGGACGATACGGGGAAGGACCTCTACATCTTCAACCTCGACACAGGTTACCAGTTTCCCGAAACCCTCGCGCTCCGCGACCGCTTCCAGGAGAAGTACGGCCTGACCATCCACCTTGAGGGCCACTCCCAATCGCAGGAAGAATGGGAAGCCGCGAACGGCGGCCCCGTCTGGCCGCAGGATCCCGACCGCTGCTGCCATTTTCGGAAGGTCCTCCCGCTTCGGGGCGTGATGGAACGAAACCTCTTCGACGCGTGGATCACCGCGATCCGCCGGGACCAGACCCCCCAGCGCGCGACGGCGGGCATCGTCGAGCGGGATAAAAAATTCGGGATCGTGAAAGTGAACCCGTTGGCAAACTGGACGAAAAGCGATGTCTGGAAGTTTATCCTCGACAACGACGTGCCCTACAACCCGCTCCACGACCGGGGCTATCCGAGCATCGGGTGCTGGCCCTGCACCAAGGCCGTGCGACCCGGGGAGGACGACCGCGCGGGGCGGTGGTCCGGCTCGCAGAAGACGGAATGCGGCATCCACACCGAACTGCACGTCTCCGGCAGCGGAATTTAAGTGCCTGTGGTCGGTGATCGGTGGTCGGAGATCGGTAGAGGCTTTACTCGGTGGTCGGTAGAGGCTTTACAAAGAAGGATAGTTACTCTAAAAGCTACACATCGATACAACCTCCTACCGCTCTCCGACCACCGATCACCCCACCCCAAAGGAGCTTCCATTGCCGGAGATCGTGATTAGGAAAGCGGAGGCGAGGGATGCCGAGACGCTGATCCGCCTCATCGACGCGCTCGCGGAGTATGAGCAGCTCGAAGGGCCGTCGGAAGCGGCGAAGGCGCGGCTCATCGAGGACGGGTTCGGGGAGCGGCCCCGCTACGAAGCCTACCTCGCCGAGTCGGACGGGGAGGCGGTGGGGTACGCCATCACCTTCGAGACCTATTCCACCTTCCTTGCAAAGCCGACCCTCTATCTGGAAGACCTGTTCGTGCTGCCGCATGCGCGGCGAGCCGGGGCCGGGCGGACGTTTTTCCAGCACCTGGCGCGGGTGGCTCTGGAGCGGGGCTGCGGGCGGATCGAGTGGACCGTGCTGGATTGGAACGCTTCCGCGATCCGGTTTTACGACTCTCTGGGCGGTCAGCATCTCCGCGAGTGGCTGCATTACCGTCTGGATGAAGGGTCCATAGAAGATCTCGCCCGATAGATCGTGAATGCCGGCTTCTCCACCGGCCTCCCTCCCCTCCCCCTGAACCCCACGACGCATGGAGCGTCATCCCGGGAGGCTTCTTTTCAGGGCTGCTCTCCCATTGATTGCCCCCGTACGCCCTTCCGTCCCTCACGGGAGAAGAGATCCTTCGACCCCCACCCCCTCACATTGTCTTCACCTCATTCCCGGTGTAACAGGCATGCTATTGAGTTATTGAGACCGGTCGCTTAAGGCCAGAAGCAATGGGGTACAATGGAAACGGGTTTTTGAAGCGAGAGCTACCGGCGCGGCTTGCCGGTAGGGAAAGGGCGCCGAGAATAGAAGAACGATGCGATTTTTCTCCCTGTTTAGCCTTCGCATGCGGCTGATGCTGCTGATCCTCCTGGCGCTGGCCCCCGTGTCGGGGCTGATGATCACCACCGCCGCCGAGCAGCGCCGCCTGGCGGCCCAGGGGGTTCAGGAGAACACGCTCCGCCTGATCCGCCCCATCTCCGCGGAATATGAGCGGTCCATTGAGGCGACTCACCAGTTCCTTGCCGTTCTGGGCCGCCTTCCGAGCGTGCGGGAAGTCCCGCCCACCGCCTGTTCGGGACTGTTTCAGAACTTGCTCGCCCAGCATCCCCAGTACGCCAACCTCGGCATCATCGGCCAGGACGGCTTCCTCATTTGCAGCGCGCTTCCCACCCAGGGCCCGGTGAACCTGGCGGACCGAGCCTACTTCCGCCGCGCCCTAAGGACGCGAGATTTCGCCGTCGGGGAATACCAGATCGGGCGCATCACGGGAAAGGCGACGTTGAACTTTGGGTACCCGCTGATGGAAGGGCGGCGGGTGCGGTCAGTGCTCTACGCCGCGCTGGACCTGAGCGCGTTCAATGACCGCGCCGTCGAAGCCAACCTGCCGCCCGGTTCCGTGGTCCTGTTGGTGGATCACGCCGGGACCGTCCTCGCCCGGTTCCCGGATTCGGGTCGATGGGTCGGAAGATCGCTGAAACGGGACCCGGTGGTTGGCACCGTGCTTCGGAAGGGCCGGGGCGTCACATCGCATGAGGATGTGGACGGAGTGTCCCGCCTCTACGCCTTCGCGCCTCTGGGAGGAACCCCCCTGCGGGCCGGGGCGTACCTCGCCATCGGCGTGCCGAAAATCATCGCGTACAAAGATGCTAACGCGGCTCTGATCCGCAACCTCGTTGTTCTCGGCCTGGTGGGGCTGGTGACGCTCCTCGCCGCCTGGATCGGCGGCCACTTCTTTGTTCTTCAGCGCACGCAGGCGCTCGTGCGAACGACGAAGCAGATCAGCGAAGGCGATTGGAGCGCTCGCACGGGGCAGAGCTACGGGAACGATGAACTCGGCCAACTCGCCCGCGCGTTCGACCGGATGGCGGCCTCACTGGAAACGGCGCAGAAGCAGCTTCTGGAAACTGCCGAAGAGAAGAAGCGATTTTATCGCGATGTCATCCGGGCGGTGTCGCAGGACAAGTTCCATCTGGTGGACGCGAAAGAGATCCCGCTGGAAGGGGAACTCGTGCTGGAGGTCCCGCTGGACAACCCGATGGACGACCGCGCCGCGCGCAAGCGGCTTCGGGAGGTCGCCCGGGAATTGGGGATGAGCAAGCAGCAGGTAGGCGACCTGGTTCTGGCGGTGGGAGAAGCCGCCACGAACGCAGTGAAGCACGCCAATACGGGCCGCTGCGCCGTACGCGTGCTCCCGGACCGTGTGGTGGTGCGGGTCAGCGACAAAGGGAAGGGAATTGAAACCGAGAACCTCCCCGCTACGATCCTGATGGCCGGGTTCTCCACGAAAGTCTCCATGGGAATGGGATACACCCTGATGATGCAGCTGGTGGACCGGATCTGGCTGGCGACGGGTCCGGAAGGCACCGTGATCCAACTGGAAAAGAAGATCCACCCGGAGGAGGGGCCGGACTCCCCGCTGGTGGATGTGATGGAACGGTTCTCAACGCCGTGAAGGCGAATAGAACACGGAGCTTCGCTGCGCTCGCTACACGGAAACTTCCGGAAACCCCGGATACCCCCAAAACCCTATGAACCACAAAGGACACAAAGAACATAAAGGAACCCTATAAACCGCAGATGAACGCGGGTACATGCAGATAAAGATCATGTAAAAGTCCATCTGCGTGTATCCACGTTCATCTGCGGTTGCTGTTTGTGGTTTCCGTGCGGTCTCCGGGGGTTTCCGTGAAGCGAGCGCAGCGAAGCTCCGTGTTCTATTCGTCTTTCTCCCACAGCCTGGAGAGACGCTCCTTTAGGCGGGCCTCGTAGCCGTTGTCGGAGGGACGGTAGTACCGGCGTCCTTCCAGGCCGTCGGGAAGGTACTGCTGCTCCACGAAGTGGTTCGGGAAGTCGTGGGGGTAACGGTAGCCCGCGCCGTGGCCGATCTTCTTTGCGCCCCGGTAGTGGGAGTCCCGCAGGTGGACGGGCACGGGGCCGGGGGATTCATCCGCGATGTCCTTCCGCACGCGGCTGATCGTATCCACGACGGCGTTACTCTTGGGCGCGGCGGCGATGTAGAGGCAGGCCTGCATCATCGGGATGGTGGCTTCGGGCAGGCCGACGAACTCCAGGGCGTGCGCGGCGGCGGTCGCCACGACCAACGCCTGGGGGTCGGCGAGGCCCACGTCCTCGGAGGCGTGGATGACCATCCGGCGGGCGAGGAATCGGGGATCCTCGCCCGCGTCGAGCATCCGCAAGAACCAGTAGGCCGCCGCGTCGGGGTCGGAGCCGCGCATGCTCTTGATGAACGCGCTCACCATGTCGTAGTGCTGGTCGCCGCCCTTGTCGTAGCGGAGGGAGCGACGCTGGGCGGCATCCTCGGCGAGGGCGAGGGTGATACGGCGGTCCTCGTGCGTGGCGGCCTCAGTGGCGGCGAGCTCCAGGGCGTTGAGGGCGGTGCGGGCGTCCCCGCCGGACACGTCGGCGAGGTGACGGAGGGCGTCATCCTCGGCAGAGACGTTCAGGCTTCCCAGGCCGCGCTCGTCGTCGGTCATGGCGCGGCGGAGGAGGGCTTCGACGTGCTGCGCTTCGAGGGGGCGGAAGGTGTAGAGGCGGCAGCGGGAGAGCAGGGGGGCGTTGACCTCGAAGAACGGGTTCTCGGTGGTCGCGCCGATGAGGGTGATCGTGCCGTCCTCGACGACGGGGAGGAATCCGTCCTGCTGGGCCTTGTTGAACCGGTGGATCTCGTCCACAAAGAGAATCGTGCGGCCCCCGCGTTTGCGGCGCTCTCTCGCGCGCTTCATGACCTCGCGCATCTCGGCGACGCCGGAGGTGACGGCGGAGAAGTCCTCGAAGGCGGAAGCGGTGAGCCGGGCGACGACCCACGCGAGGGTGCTCTTGCCGCAGCCGGGCGGCCCCCAGAAGATCGCGCTGGTCATCCGGTCTTCTTCGATGGCGCGGCGCAGCGGCGTGCCGGGGCCGACGAGCTCCTCCTGCCCGATGAACTCGTCGAGGGCGCGGGGACGCATCCGCGCGGCGAGGGGCGCGTCGGGGGACGGTGCGGCGTCTCTGGAGGCGGCGGTGTCGTCGTATTCGGGGACGAGGGCGGACATAACAGTACAGGGGTGAAAGGGTGAATGAAGGAGGCTGAAGGCAGGAAAGAAAGGGCCGTGGCAAGAGCGAGGGGCATGCCCCCCCTCATTGTAACAGGCGAAGGAAGCGGTCTGCCTACAGCAGCTCTGTAGGGCGCTACTTCGGCATCATCGTGCCACGATAGAGGATGGTCTTCCCCAGAACCACGTCTTCGACCGAGACAACGTACTCACCGTTGGCCCTCTGGAAGGCGCGGACGCCATAGGCCATATCTACCCAGTTGGCGTTGCCCCCGATCTCCGGGCCGGGAAGCAGCGATCCGAGTTTCTGCCCCGTCTCCGTGTCGTAGACGAGGACGTATTCCTTCTCGCCGGTTACGCCTCCCAGGAAGCCGGCGAAGATCCTCTGGCCCGCGATATCGAGGGCATTGATCACGCGCGGGATTCCGCCGTTATTCCCGATGTTGGCGTAGGGGAGAGAAATGCGCCACCGTAGCGTCCGGTTTCCCCGGATCCACCCATCGTACCTCACCAGCTCCGTGCCCGCGCGTCCCCGATGAGGGGCGATGCCATGTTTATCGTCGTGACCCTTCCGGTCGTACGTGTAGCCCGAAAGATACAGCGTATCGGTGTCCGCCACGTACTTCACCCTCTCCAGGGTGACGAAGAGGGGCGGAGTGGGATAACTCTCCTTCTTTGAGAAGGTGTAGATGGGGTTGCCATGGGAATCCAGCCCCTGAACCAGGTACCGCTCGAAGGGGCCGGGCTCGTTGCTCAACGGATCGCGAAACCCCTGAACTGTCCAGAGATTTCCGTCCCGGTCCACCTCCCTGCCGGACGTATATTCGCCGGAACGGCCGTCCGTATCAAACTCCCCCGCCTGAAAATCGCCGTCCCCGTTCTTGTCGCGCCAGATGAAGCGTCCTCGGGAGGGCTGAGGCGCGGCCCAGCCGGGGATGGGATTGTTGGAGAAGATCACGGAAGGGACGGCGATCTCCCCCCGAAACCGGTAGATCAGCGTGTAGGTCCCGGCCTGGTTCGTCAGGAAGAGGAACTTTTTCCCACCGATCCACTGGACCGATTGAACCGCCTGATGACTTCTCTGGAAAGCCTCTGTCAATCGCGGATCGTTGGGATACCTGAACCGGTCGAGGGTATGGGCCGCATGGGTCCATTCCCCTCCCGCGCGCTTGCGGTAATCCATCTCGTAGCGCTCCGACCGGGAGTAGAGATGCCTGCCGTCGGAGCCGGGGTCGGCGGCCACCACGTCCAGGAACGTCGTGCTGACGGCTTTCCAGAGGAGCCGGCCCGAAGGGGAGAACTTCCGGAGATCCGTCCCGGAGCCCCTGCTGTTGACGTAAAGGTTGCCCTGCGCGTCCATGCCGACGGCGTTCGGGGAGTTGAACTTCAGGTCCCCCACCCGGCCCCGAATCCCCGAATAGATCCCGCCGCGCTCCCCGAACGTCTTCACCAGAGCCGGAGCGCCCTGGGGATTGAAGTTTTGGGTGCTGAAGAACAGGATCTGCTGCCGGGGTCCCGCTTCGGCGACCATCAGGCGTCCCTCGTTATCAATCGCCAGCGCGGCAGGCTGGACGACATCGGTAATCGTCCCCGGAAGGCGTTTGCCCTCGACGGAATAGTGAAGGATCCGGGCGGGGTCGGCAGCCGTGGCGCCCTGTTGAACGACCCAGAGCGTGTTCTGCCGGTCCAGCGCCAGGGGGCCGGGTCGGTCCACCTCGAAGGAGCGCCGGAAGGTCATCGTCCGGGCATCGTAGACCCGTATCCGCTGGGGAGTGGAGAAAGGATCGCTGACGTAAAGGTGTTGGTCGTCAGCGGCCATTCCGGTGAGCGAGCCTTCCTCTCCCTTCCAGGGCAGCTCGTGGACGAGAAGGAACATCCGCTGCGTGCCGGATGCCCCGCCCTTCGCCCCTTCGAAGGGGGCGCCCTCGCGCGGGTCCGAGCGCCGTCGCCGCGTCAGCCCGACCCAGTACTTGCCCTCGGGCGGCCAGCTCGATGCGTCGTTCTGGCCGATGAACTTGATGTTTTGCGCGTAGTAGATATAATCCTTATTCAGCGCAATCGCATCGCCGCCGTAATAGCCCCATCCGTTGATGGAGCCGGGGTTCATACCGGGTTTCCCCTCCTTAAGGATCTGCGCGCCTTTGCCGTCTTCCTCCCAGCCCGTGATCGGAAAGACGGTGCCGTCGGGGGCCAATGCCATGGCGCTGATGTGGGTCTGGATCGCCTCTCGGTTGACGCCGCCGAAGGTATTCCCCAGCCAGGTGGTGGCATAGGAGATTTGGCCGGTGGGAGTCACCGGCACGGGGGGCGCGGGAGCAGCGAAGACCGGCTTCGGGTTTGGATCGACTTCCGTTGCGGCAGTGCCGGTAGAGACCGATCCGGCCTCTCCCCATCCGGCAGACGATCCTATAGCAAACAGGGTAACAGACCCCGCCAGAAGGAGACACTTCGGAAAATTCAATTGGTAATACCTTTCATATCATATCCGGCCCGGATCGGGCGATGGTGGGAGGGGTATCCCTCCTGTTATGCGTGTTCATCTTGCCTTCACGGGACGGATTCCGCTGTCGCGGCGAGGAGCGCGTCAGCGTCTTTGGAGAGGGCAGTGTTGTCGTATTCGGAAGAGGACGGAAAATTGATCTGGTACTGTGAGAGATTAGATGGCGCATACCCTCCGATGTGCGGACAAACACACTTATCTTTTCAGGTCCCACTCCACAATGAGAAAGGAAGGGAGGGGAAGACCGCATGAAAGTGCAGAATCCAACCATTGATATTGCGCTGGCCCCAGGCGATCCTTCTTTAGCCGTTTAGATTTTGCAAACAAAATTTCATTCTCTCGCCAGACGAAGACATCCCAAAATCCCGATCTCTTTCCGTTTGCCAGCTTGAAGCGGATAGGACTTCCCGTTCAGCCGGAGCGTGTCGCTCACCCGGCCCTTGAAGGTCCTCTCCGACTTCTTTTTCCTTTCATTGGGGGTAGAGTCATCAGGTCCTGAATGATGGCTGCGACGGATGCGGGCGGCATGGACTCTTTCAGGTAGGCGTGGTCCCGGTCCGGGGCTTTTCGCCATTCGTTCGAGCCATCCGGGAAGACGTGCATGTACCCCTCGGTCTCGGCGGTCCAGTAGTTGTGCAGGCCCCGAACGGCGTAGAGGACCGCCGTCTGGTCCCAGCTCTCCCGCCCCTTGAACGCCCCGCCGAAGTAGAGCCGGTAGGCTTCCCGAACCGGGCTCTTCGGATCGTTCTTCTCCAGAAGCGCGCCGGTGAAGACCCTCGCTCCGATCTCGAATCCGGAGAAGACGATGGGCGTCGGCCAGTTGGAAAGGCTGTACGCCGCCGCCGGTCCCGCCTCGACGAGGTTGAACTCCCGGCCTTTCGGGAACGCGCCCCCCATCACGACGAGATGCTTCACCTTCTGGGCGACGAGCGCGGCCCCGTCCCGCTTCGAATACCGGTCCGGCTTCGAGCGAAGCAGGTTTTCCAGGTTCACCAGGAACCCCACCGTCACGATCGTCACGCTCTTGTCCGGCTGTGAGGCGAGGATGCGCCGGTAGAGCGTGGTGGCATCCGGCACGTCCGCGTTCGTTTTGACGTTGGAGGGGAACTTCTCGCCGATGGCCCGCGCGTAATTCCCGCCCGCATCTTTCTTCACGTCGCCCTTATACGCCCCGATGGGGAGATCCGGGCGGCCGTAATAGGTGTTGATCGCGTCGATGGCCCCGACGGTGTAAGGGTAGCCGGTGCTGTGCATCACCGCGAGGATTTCGGCCTCTCCCCGGTCCGCCAGCGCGTGGAGCATCGCCAGCGCGCCCACGTCGTCCACGTCCTCCGTCATGTCGGTGTCCAGGATGATGCGAACCGGGGGCGACGCGTTCCGGACCGCTCTCGCGCTCGCGGCGGAGGCCGTCCCGAGCAGGGCCGAAACCAGGGACAATAAGAGCCAGGATATTTTCCACATGAGGAAGTTCCATTCTAAACGAAGAAGCGGACGAGGTGCAAAGCGGCGCCGACTTACAGGGAACGTATCGCGGGTCTTCCTATCCCGTCGCCCTGTTCGCGGGGTCTGCGAGGCCTCTCGGCCTGAAGCGGTGGAGGATTCACGATTCTTCTGCCCCCGGTCGTTCTTTCGAGATAAAGCCTAAAATATCCTCATGGAGGCTGTACACCGGGAGGATCGGCTCTCCCTCCTCATCGGTCTGAAACAGCCCCCCTCCGACGGCGGGGATTCCTTCTTCCGATCGGTCCGCGATGTCGGCATCGTCTATGTGGCAGCACAGCGTGAATAACAGGTCGTACTGCATGCATCCTCATACGCCGGGCATAAAAAGCGAGACTCGATGCTCAAAGCGGCTTCTTCTGGATGTCGGCGGGACGGCGGGGATAGCGGCTCGGGGTGGGGCGCTCCTTACGGACGACGACCAATAGCCTGGATTCCTCCAGAAACGGCAGCGTGACCGGTCGCGTTTCCACGAACTGGCCGCCGAGCTTCCGCAGGGCATCCGTCGCCGATTCCTGCTCGTCCGCCCCGCGCGGCCCCTTCATCGCGAGGAACGTTCCGTTCACCCGCACCAGCGGAAGGCACAGCTCGCCCAGCACGCGCATCTCCGCCACGGCCCGCGCCACCGCCAGGTCGAACCGTTCCCGAAACGCCGAATCGCGCCCCGCATCCTCGGCGCGGGCATGCAGCGTCTCAACACCATCCATGTTCAGGTCCGCCGCGACCGCCTCCAGGAATCCGAGCCGCTTCTTCAGCGAATCGAGCAGCGTGAGGCGGAGGTCCGGGCGGAAGATCTTCAGCACCAGGCCGGGGAAGCCCGCGCCGGTCCCCACGTCCGCCACGCGGGGCGACGGCATCTCCGGCAGAAGCGGGAGCGCCGTCAGCGAATCGAGGAAGTGCTTGATGACGGCCTCGCGGGGGTCGCGCACCGCCGTCAGGTTCATCCGGGCGTTCCACTCCAGCAGCAGATCGAGGTAACGGAGGCACTGTCGCCGCTGCCCTTCCGAAAGCGCAACGCCCAACTCCGCCGCGCCTCTTTCCAGCAGCCCCTCCGGCGGCATGGCTGCCCAGGCGGGGTTCTCCTCTTCTTCCACGGGAGAGGAGGCGGGGGCGAGAGTCGGCCGGGAGGTTGAGCCGGGGGGAACCGGGGTTTCCGGGTGAGAATCATAAGAATGATCTTTTGATGATTCTTTATTCGACATATTCAACACATCCGAAAACGATCCGAAGGGAAGGAACGAACTTTTGAAGCGCACAACTCCGATACGTTTCTCCGCTCTCACGCTGGCCGGGGCACTGGCCCTGTCCGGGGGGAGCGCCTCGATAGCTCTTGCAAAACCCCCTGCGAAACCCGCCGCCCCGGCTAAGGCGCTGAAGGTGAACCCCGCGCCATACACTCGACATCTCGGCCTCATCGGGGGCAACCTGCGGGACATTCAGGCCATTCTGGATGCCCGGATGGGGGAAAACGGCAAGAAGCCGATGACCTTCAAGGTGCGCGTGGCGGCCCAGATGCCCGACAGCGTCCGGATGTACGTCCTCTCAAGCAGCAACGGCCTGTTCCAGGGCTGGAAGTTCGCGCGGTGCGGCTCCAACGTTCGCCTCTACGAACCGATCTCCGAACGAACGACGATGACCGCCAACTCCACGGTCACGGCCAAGGAGCGGC
>JAHWJO010000387.1 GCA_019348365.1 Armatimonadota bacterium
CAATCGGCGCGATCAAGATGCCCACGAGGTTCATCACCTTGATCAGCGGGTTGAGGGCCGGGCCGGCGGTGTCCTTGAACGGATCGCCCACCGTGTCGCAGATGACCCCCGCCTTGTGCGCCTCGCTCCCCTTGCCCCCGTAAAGCCCCTCCTCGATCAGCTTCTTCCCGTTGTCCCACGCGCCGCCCGATGGGTTTACCACATGACATTCACAGAATACCGGGCAAAAACGGAGTCGATACTCAAAACTACTAAACCCTCTATGTTCGCTTGAGCGATCAGGAGACGATCAAACGGATCTTTATGGAACGGGGGAAGATTTCCGACCTCCAGAACATGAACGAGAGATATCGGGAGGATCTGAATCCCATTGGCTTGCTGTTGAGCGATAAGGGTGGCCAGCGGTGCATTTAACTCCAGTTTGCCCATCTGATGCTTGATGAGGATCTCCCAGACACTCACGACGCTCAACCAGATGGTGATGGTCGGGTCATGCAGTAATGCCAGCACCTGCGCCGAAAGCTTTGCCGGGTCGCTGTCCCACCAGATGAAGGTATGCGTATCCAGCAAGGCGTTCATGGTGTTCCTGTCCAAAACGCTTCCGGCAAGGGGTCGTCAAAATCATCCGTGGTCTGAATGGCTCCGGCATGAAGGCCGGCGATTCGCGCCGGGCCGTAAGGGAGAAGTCGAGCGCGAGGGATGCTGTCCTCCGTCACGATCACCTCCGTACCCTCCTGAGCCAGCGATAGGATCTCCTCCAACCGGGCGGGAAGCTCCTGAACATCAACGGTAGTGGTCGGCATATCAATCCCCTCCTCAACGGCAATTATACCAGGACTGACCCAGTAAAAAACTCTGCGCCCCTCCTAAAAGTATGGGAGGGACGCAGGCTGTTTTACACGACACGCTCGGCTTCTCTTACCGCTTGATGGCGCCTCCGGGCGAGGGAGGGGTGGGAAGATCTTCCCGGACCTCGTCCACGATCTCCGCCGCGCTCACCAGCAGCTCCTGCGGCGCCCGCTTGCTGAACATGATCGCCGCCCCCAGGAGTGCCGCGCTCACCGCCACGATGCTCCATCGCACCGCCGGGGAGATCGGCGCTATCGCAATCGGCGCGATCAAGATGCCCACGAGGTTCATCACCTTGATCAGCGGGTTGAGGGCCGGGCCGGCGGTGTCCTTGAACGGATCGCCCACCGTGTCGCAGATGACCCCCGCCTTGTGCGCCTCGCTCCCCTTGCCCCCGTACAGCCCCTCCTCGATCAGCTTCTTCCCGTTGTCCCACGCGCCGCCGCTGTTCGAGAGCAGCACCTCCATCTGCTGCCCCACCACAATGGCCCCGGCGAGGAACCCGCCCAGCGCCATCGCGCCGATCTTCGGGTGGCCGTATCCCAGCGCGAACGCCACCAGGATCGGGCTGAAGGTCGCGAGGATGCCGGGGCCGAGGAGTTCTTTCTGCGCCGCCGCCGTGCACAGCGCCACGCACCGCGCGTAGTCCGGCTTCACCGTCCCCGCCATGATGCCCGGATTCTCCCGGAACTGCCGCCGCACCTCTTCCACCAGCAGGGTCGCCGCGCGGCTCACCGCGTTGATGGCGAACGAGCAGAAGAGGAACGGCACCGCCGCCCCGATCAGCACCCCGATGAACACCTCCGGGATGTCGATCCGGATGCCGGTGATCGCCGGTTCGCCGGGCACGATGCCGCCCGTCGCCCGCGCCGCCGCTTCCGTCAGTTGCGCGTCCTCCATGAACGACCGGAAGAGCGCCACGGCGGCGATCACGGCGGTCGCGATGGCGAAGCCCTTGGTGAGCGCCTTCGTCGTGTTGCCCACCGCGTCCAGCCGCGCCACGATCATCCCCGCGCGGGATTCGCCCCGCGCTTCTTCTTCGTGCAGCGCGCCGCTCATCTCGAAGATGCCGTTCGCGTTGTCGGAGATCGGGCCGAAGGTGTCCATCGCCAGGATGAACCCGGTGGTGGTGAGGAGGCCGAGGCCCGCCAGCGCGACCCCGTACGCCGCCAGCTCAAGGCTGCCATGGAAGATGATGACCGAGCCGAGCAGCGTCGCGCCGATGGCGAGGATCCCCCAGACGCTCGATTCGAGGCCGCTGGAGAAGCCGGAGAGGATCATCGTCGCGGGGCCGGTGCGGGAGGACCGCGCGATCTCCTTCACCGGCGCGAACTCCGTCGAGGTGAAGTACTCCGTCAGCCGCCCGATGACCAGCGCGAGGATGATCCCCATCAGCGTCGCGCCGAAGTAACTGTACCAGGGGAAGCCCGGCCCCGCCACGCCGTCCCGGATGAGGGGGATATCCCGCATGTAGACGTAGCTGACCGCGCCGAACCCGATCGTCGCGGCCAGGGCCGAAATCCAGAAGCCGACGTTGATCGGCTGCATGGGGTCCATGTCTTCCCGCTCCTGGCCGCGTACCGACAGCACCCCGATGATCGAGGCGAACACGCCGACGGCCCGCACCATCAGAGCATACATGACGAGCTTCATCATCGCGGCGGCGCCGACGACCGCGCCCGCCGCCGCGCCGAGGATGATCGCCGCGACGAGGGTGACTTCGTAGCTCTCGAACACGTCCGCCGCCATCCCGGCGCAGTCCCCGACGTTGTCTCCCACGTTGTCCGCGATGGTGGCGGGGTTGCGGGGGTCGTCCTCCGGGATGCCCGCCTCGACCTTCCCGACGAGATCCGCGCCCACGTCCGCCGCCTTGGTGAAGATCCCGCCGCCGACGCGCATAAAGAGCGCCGCGAGGCTCCCGCCGAAGCCGAAGCCGACGAGCACCTTCATCGCATCTTCCCGGTAGAGGAGGAAGATCAGCGTCGCGCCGAGAAGCCCGAGCCCCACGGTGAACATCCCCGACACCGCCCCGGCCTGGAACGCCGTCTCCAGCGCGCCCTTGAACGATGTGAGAGCGGCGGCGGCGGTGCGGACGTTGCCGTTCACCGCCATCCACATCCCCGCGTACCCCGCGAGGTACGACGCGCCCACCCCGAGCAGGAACGCCAGTGCAATCCCGATGGAGAGTGCCGGTTGGGTCGGGTAGACCATGTTGTAAATGAAGTACAGCGCGATGCTCAGGGCCACCACCAGCCCGAGCATCGTCATCACCTGCCGGCGGAGGTAGGCCAGCGCGCCCTCCTGAATGGAGCGCGCCACCTCCTGCATCGCGGGCGTGCCGGGATCCCGCTTCATCACGCTCATCATCAGCCACCCGCCGAACAGGATGGAGATGACAGCGGACACCAGCACGAAGAGCAGGATCTGCATGTCGCCGGAACTGAACGGGCGGAGCTCAATGGCATCCGCCGCATGGGCGGCGGGGCTGCTCATCCATCCCAGCGCCCCCGCCACCAGACTCATCAGCGCAGGAGGGAGCGTCCGCCTCAGCGACGAGACGGAAGCGGACGGTACGCCCTTCGGTGCGCCCCCCTGAGAACTCACCTGAGAATTACTGAGGAACACGTTACGTCTTCCTTTCCGCCATAAGCTCAAGCGAAGCTCTTGCCCCCATGACACCCTCCGAGACGCGTCCTCGCGCCCGTGGGGGAAGAAGCCCCTCCTGGAAACCCCTGTGATTTGAATGACTGAGGAATGACGAAGACAGGCTCTCTCCGTATCGCCTGTCCCTCAAAGATCGGTAGGCGTACATTCGGCAGGAGCAACGGGATCTCCTGCCCGCTCAAGCCGTGCCACAAAGATCTTTCGGATGCAAGCGGCCCGCCTTTCTTCTAAAGAACCCCAAACCCCCTTTAATGAGGAATCCAGGAAGCCAGAAGGAGCCTGAAGATGGAGAAAAGAGAATAGCAACCTCTTGTGCCTCATACTCTCAACAGGGGGTTTCCTGAATTCCTGGCTTCCTGGATTCCTCATCAAAAGGGGTTTTCTAACTCCCCAACTCCCTAATTTCCCAATTCCTCATTCGGCGAGGGCGTTCAGGCACTCCAGGAGGAGGTGCGGGGCGATGTAAGGCACGGGGAACGGCACCGAGTCCGTCAGAACGCTCCACGCGTCGGTGTAGAGGCCGTACATCGGCTCGCCTTCCTTCTGCTGCTGCCGGATTCCGCAGGCCGTCACCCCCTCCGCGATCTGCCGCCAGGGAAGCGAATCGTCCACGCGGGCCAGGTCCGGCAGCTCGGCGGCGTACGCAAGGCCGTTCCACTGCACCAGCAGCCCGTACCACGGCAGGACGTGCCAGGAAGTCCCGTACACGGGGACCGATCCGTACCGCATGACCGGGCGGCGGGGCGCGCTCCAGGTGTAGAGGAAAGGCAAGCCGCTCTTCGCGGAGCGGACCGCCTGATCCCGCCAGTGGGGGTCCTTCGTCACCCGGTAGGCGGCGAGGTAGGCGCGGACCCCGTGCCCGGCGGCGAGGATGTCGGGCACATGAAGCGGTACCTCCCACACCTGGGACCCTTCGGGGCGGGGCAGCGTCTCCATGAAGCGCACGGCCCGCAGCCCCGCCTCCCTCACCGCTGCATCCCCGGAGAGTTCGGCGTAGCGCAGCAGCGCGGCGGCGTTCCCCGCGATCAGGCCGACCGCCGTTCCTCCTTTTTCTCCGAGAACCGCGTGCGCCTCGTCCGGGTGGAACCGCCACGAGCCGTCTATATCCTGCGCCTTCAGAATAGCGTCCAGTCCCCGGCGGGCACGGGGCAGCAGGGGCTCGGTGGAGAGGCCGATGGCTTTCGCCGCTTCCAGCGCGTCCATGCCGATCGGGTCGTCTCCGGCGAGGGCGTTGCGGATCACCGTTTCCGCCTGCTCCATCGCCGACTTCCGCAGGGGATCGCCGTCCGGGAGCCGCTGCGCCGCCTGCCATATCACGCGGGCCGCATGGGGCGACGCGCTGGGCCGGGCGAGCTGCTCGAACGAGAGGGGGAGGTGCATCCGCCATCCCTTCGCCTCCGGGACCCAGAGCTGCTGCGTGAACGATATCAGGGAGAGCC
>JAHWJO010000388.1 GCA_019348365.1 Armatimonadota bacterium
CTTCGCCGCGAGGGCGGACCCCGTGCGGCCCCCCACCCCCACGTCGATCTCGTCGAAGATCATGACCGGCACGCCCCCGGCCTGCGCTGCCAACGATTTGAGCGACAGCATGATGCGGGACAGCTCGCCGCCCGACGCCACTTTCGCGAGGGGCTTCAACGGCTCGCCGGGGTTGGCGGAGAGCAGGAACTCCACCCGCTCGGCTCCGCCCGGACCCGGCTCCACCGGAGTCATCTCTACCTTGAACTTCGTCTTCTCCATGCTGAGGTCGGCGAGCTCGCGCATCAGCGCCGTTTCGAGACCAGGCGCGGCCTCCCTGCGGAAGCGAGAGAGGGTATCGCAACGGTTCCTCAATTCAGTGTACGCGGAGGCAATTGCATCGTCCAATTCCTGGCTGCGCTCCTCCGCGTGCTCCAGCCCCGCGATCTCCGCCACCGCTTCGTCCCGGTGCTGCAATATTTCTTCTAGGGTGTCGCCGTACTTCTTCTTGAGGCTCCGCAGGAGGTCGATCCGCTCTTCGACTTCGGCCAGCCGCTCCGGATTGAACTCCACCCCTTCCCGATAGCTGCTCAGGTCGCGTACGGCCTCTTCCAGCGTGTAGAGGGAGGTTTCGACGGTTTCGAGGATCGGCTGGAGATCGGGGTCGATCTGCAGCGCATCCCGGAGCCGCGCCACCGCCACGCCGATGCACTCGGTCGCGCATCGTTCTTCTTCGCTCAGGAACGCCATGGCCTCCGCCGCGCTCGCGAACAGCTTTTCCGCCCCGGCCAGTCGGGTGCGGTCGGCAATCAGCTCCTCTTCCTCACCGATCTGGAGCTTCGCGGCATCGATCTCCTCCACCTGGTAGCGCAGGAGGTCGAGGCGGCGATTGCGCTCCTTCTCGTCGGTAACGAGCCGCGACCGCTCGCGCTGGAGGTCGTTCCACTGCTTATACGCGGCCCGGACGGTTTCCCCTGCGCGTATCGCTTCCCGCCCCGCCCACTGATCGAGGATCGCCACATGATGCTCCGGCGCGAGGAGCGACTGGTGCTCGTGCTGCCCGTGAACGTCCACGAGCGGCCCCGTCACATCCTTCACCATCGCCAGGGTCGCCGGGCGACCGTTGATCCGGATTCCCGCCCGCCCGGACTTTGACAGCTCGCGAGTGATGAGCAGCAGCCCCTCTTCGGCGAACGCCTCTGGCGACAGGCTCTCCTCCTCATCCCCGTTCGGTGAGAGTTCGGAGGTGCCGTTCTCTTCCAGAAAGAAGGTGGCATCCACCCGCGCGCGGTCGGAGCCGGAGCGGATGTATTCGGGTCCGGTGCGTTCGCCGAGGACGGAGCCGATGGCGTCGATGATGATCGACTTCCCCGCGCCGGTCTCGCCCGTAAGGACGTTGAGACCCGGCCCGAATTCCAGCGCCAGCCGGTGAACGAGGGCAAAATCGGTGATATGGAGTTCCGAGAGCATGGGTAAGCGAATTATAACCGAAAGCTCCGGAAAGGTCATGTGGGCCGTTGGGTCGTTGGGTCGCTGGGAAATGCCCTCCTCTATTCGGGTGTGCAAGGGGTTTACGGGCTTGAACTATGGATCAAGATAGGGGCGTTTAGCACTGACTCCCCCAACGACCCAATCACCCAACGACCTAATCCGCAAAACGGTCGGCCCATCGGAGCCGATTCTGAAGTCGGTCGTAGAAGGTGGAGGAGCGGAGGGTCACCAGGTCGGCGGTGAGCGTGGCGCGGGTGATGTGAACCACATCCCCCTGTTCGAGGGGGTACCCGACCTGCCCGTCGGCGGTCAGCATCGCCTCGTCCAGCGATTCGAGGGTCAGGGTCACGCGCTCCGCATCGGAGAGGACGAGGGAGCGGGCGTTCAGGCTATGGGGGCAGATCGGGGTGATGGTGAGAACGCGAACGCCGGGGTGGACGAGCGGCCCGCCCGCCGAAAGATTGTAGGCAGTGGAGCCCGTGGGGGTGGAGACGATCACGCCATCGGCGCTGTAGGTGGCGACGTACCCGCCGCCCGTTTCGGTCCGCACGTCCGCGATACGGGAGAGCGCCCCGCGCGTGACGGACACGTCGTTCAGGGCGAACGACTGGTGGATCATGTCGCCCCGGCGGCAGAGCTCGCTCGCGAGCATCATCCGGCGGTCGAGGCGGTAAGCGCCGGTCAGGACGCGATCCAGCGCCCATTCCAGCTCTTCCGGCTCGGCTTCGGCCAGGAACCCGAACCCGCCGTACCGGATGGAGAGCATGGGCACGCCCCTCGGGGCGGCGAAGCGGCTGGCCGCGAGCAGGGTGCCGTCTCCGCCCATCACCACCAGAAGTTCCGAGCCTTCCAGGGAGGATTCATCGATGGGGGCGTGCAGGCGCTCCGGAGTCGGCTGGGGATGCTTCACGCTGATCTCCCGGCTTTTCAGGAACGCCAGCGCGTGCTCCGAATCCTCCACCGCTTTCGGCTTGCGGGGGTTGACGACCAATCCAACGACTTTGGGCGTGGGGGAGACGTTCCGCTCCACGATCTGCGTCAACCCGATGACCCTGTCGCCCCGTGGGTCTGCATGAGCGAGACGTTCGCCTTTGTGTTTTTTGAGCCACTTTTATTGCTGTTGGAGGTGGGTTTCACCGGCGCTTTTTTGGGCGGGTCGGCGGCGCCGGCTTTCACGGGAGTGCCGGCCGGGCCGGGGCCGAGACGCGCCAGGTTCTTCTTCGCCTCCGAGTGGTCCGGCTGGATCGCCAGGGCGCGGAGGTAGCGCTGGCGGGCGTCGCTGGTGCGGCCCCGCTTCTCCAGGATCACGCCGAGGTTGTTCTGCACGTCCGATTGCTTCGGATTGATGTAGAGCGATTTCAGGTACGCCTTTTCTGCCGCCGCAACGTCGCCCTGAGCCTGCCGGGCGCTGCCCAGGCCCGCCCACGCATCGGCGAAGTTGGGCTGTAGCCGGGTGACTTCGGTGAACGCGAGCGCCGAATCCTGGGCTTTCCCCGCCGCCAGGAGCCGGTCGGCCCGGTGCATCCATGCCGCCACGTCCTTCGGGGCCAGCTTGATGACGGCCAGCCATGCCTCTGCGGCCTCTTCCGGCTTACCGGTCCGGTTCAACAGTCGCGCCAGGTTCCGCGCCGAGTCGAGGTGCTTGGGGTCCACCGCCAGGACCCGCCGGAACATGGTGATCGCTTCTTCCGGGCGGTCCCGCTTGAACTCCACCCACCCGAGGGCGGCCATGGCATCGACGTTCTTGGGGTCGGCGTTCAGCGCGACGTTGAGCGTCTCCGCCGCCCGGTCATAATCCCCCGCCCGCGCCATCGCGAGGCCAAGCTCGGTCTGGGCTTTGGTGTTGTCCGGCGCGAGGGTCGCCGCCTGGCGGAGCAGGGAGATCGCTTCGGTCCGCTCCCCGGCAAAATCCATCGCCTGCGCGGCAATGACGAGGAGGTTCGGGTCCTCCGGGCGCAGCGCGACCAGTTTCTTCGCGGCGGCCAGTGCCTGGGGCTTGCGGTTCGTCTGCCGGTACAGCGCGATCAGGCTCTGCCAGAGGGCGGGGTCTTCCGGCCTCAGCACGACCGCCTTCTGCATGGCGGTGGTGCCTTCCCACACCCGCCCGCCCTTCACCAGCGCGGAAGCGTAGAGCGCCTGCGCGTCCGCATCCCGTGGGTTCTTATCGATAAGGGGCTTCAGTTCCGCCACGGCCTGGACGGGTTTGTTCGCCTTGATGAGCACCGCGCCGAGGTTGAACCGGGCCGTCGTCAGGCCGGGGTCCAGCGCCAGGGCTCTGCGGAAGTTCATCTCCGCATCGAGATAGCGGAATTTCAGCGCCAGCGCCTGCCCGAGATTGTTCAATAGATTCGCATCCGTCGGCAGGTGCTTGGATGCCGCGAAGAGATGGTAGACCGCCAGGTCCGCATCCCCCCGGAGGAGATAGAGGTACCCCAACCAGGAACGCGCCGCCGCATCGCTCGGATCGCGGGTGACCGCCGTACGGAGCAGGGCCATCGCCTCTTCGGCTTTCCCCTGTCGCAGGAGTTCCGCCGCTTCCGTTGCGGCGGGCCGGGAGGCGGCGACCGGGCTTTTTGCCGGGGCGGCGGGTACGGGTTTGGCGGCGGGTACGGGTTTGGCAGTGGGTACCGGTTTGGCGGCAGGCACGGGTTTTACCGGAGCCGCTTTGGCGGGAGGTTTTGCGGGCGAAGCGGGCGCTGCCAGGGCGTAAGGAACCGCCGTCAGGGAGAGCAGCCCCAGCGCGAGGAATGCCGACGGGCGTCCCCGATGGGTGAATCCGTCGATGGAAAAACGTGAAGGATGAGGTCGGGAGGTCGTAGCCATAAATCCGCTAGCTCCTTTGTATTAAGGGATGAAAGCGATGAATGAATAGGTCCGCTTGAAGGAAGAGGAATTGGAGCGTCTCGTATCTATTCGAGAAAAGTAACTGGTCTCCCCCATGCTTTGATGAAAAAAGGATCGGGAGAGAATGGGCGGAACGCCTCCATTATACCATGGCGGTCGGCCGGGACTCAGCCGTTATGTTAAGTTGAAGCCGGAGTCACCGGGTCAATTCCGACACGGGTACGATCCGCACCCCCATGGCTTGCAGCTCCGGCAGAGCCCGCGCGATGGCCCGTGCCGTCCCGGAATGCGGGTGGCCGATACCGATGGCGGACCCCCGGCGCTGCGCTTCCCGGCCCAGTTCCAGGACGATCTCGTACGTCCGCGAGGTGTCGCCGCCATCGTCCAGAAATTCTCCCGTGCGGGTGGCGTAAGGGACGCCCAGCTGCCGCGCGACCTGCGTGACGACCGTCTCCTCGGACGTTTTGCTGTCCACGAAGAAGAGTCCCCGGTCCCTCACGACTCCGAGCACGCTTTGCATCACGCGCGGGTCCTGAGTGGCGCGGGACCCCATGTGGTTGTTGACGCCGCGTACCCCTTTTAATTCGCTGAGATGGCGGGACACGCGCCGCTCGATCTCCTCGCTGGAGAGATCCA
>JAHWJO010000048.1 GCA_019348365.1 Armatimonadota bacterium
GATTTCCCCTCCGGCGGAGGGAGCAATTCGGCGCGGGCGCGGGTCCAGATTCGGCCCCCCTGGAGGGTCCATTGAGCCTCCACGTCTCCGGATTCCGAGACATGGATGGCGCTCGGCTGGATGATCGATTCGCGGGAATCGAGGGCGGAAGCCGAAGGCAGTCCTCCGGTCTCCGGAGCCTTCACGCCACTCACCCACATGCCGGCCAGGCTCCCCAGGGCAACGGCTCCGGCGAGCGCGGCGGACCACCGCCAGGACGACGGGCGGTGCGTGCTCCTCCGACCCTGCTTTTCAGCTATTCTCCCCTTCAAGGCCAGGATACGTTCCATCATGTTCTCCTTTCGTCCCGCATGGGTGGGATCGGGTAAGGTCTCCATCTCTGCATTAATACGGGTCAGGACAGCGTCTTCCGAGGCGCCGGGACGAGGGGCTTGCGGGACTCGAAGGGCCTGCACCGTCCTCCGTGCGGCGTGGTAGGCGGTCCGGCATTCCTCGCACCCGGCGATATGAGCCCGGATCGGCTCTTCCAGGTCGTGCTCCAGCGGGCTCGACAGCCGGGGGAGCATCTCCATGAACTGTTCGCAGGTCTTCATCGGTCGTTCTCCACACTCACGCCTCGCATGGCTTTTTGCAGCCGCCGAAATCCCCGGTAGGCGCGGTTGGCGGCGGTCCGCTGAGGGATCTCCAGAAGTTCGGCGATCTCTTTGAAGGTGTAGCCCTCCCCGTAATGGAGGATCACCGCCGCGCGCTCGTCGGGAGACAGGTCGGAGAGCGCGCGGTCCAGGTCGAGTCGGTCGGGAGAGGGGTTCCAGTCGCCGGACGCCGGGGCCGCCAGATTCTCCAGGAGATCGTCCACGGGCATCGTGGGGTGCATGGACCGGGCTTTCGTCAGCGACCGGTGGAGGACGATCCGGGTGGCCCAGGTACGGAACGAAGCCCGTCCGTCGAAACGGGGGAGGCTGCGTGTGATTCGGACCCAGGCATCCTGAACCGCATCTTCGGCATCTTCGGGATTCAATAAAATCCGGTGGGCGATGGAATAGAGAGGCCGATGATGCCGCTCGACCAGCGTTTGCCAGGCGGATCGGTCTTTTTCCAGACACCTGCGGATCAGTTGGGCTTCTTCCGGGTTCGTCAAAGGTCTCCTCCGTGCGTTCTCACCCCTATTGACTCCCGACCTCCCGGTTTTTGCCAGCAGAATAGAAACTTTTCGGGAAAACGAAGGACACCCAGCGGAGGAGCTCAGTCCCACCACTCTGACGCACTTCATCTTTCATTGGGGATAAGAAGGGCATCTTGGAGATTTCGGGCGGTCCTTTTCTTGCCTCTTGGGGGATGATGGCGGAGGGCCGATTACAGGAATTGGCGGACCAGCGCTTGTCGGAAGATGCTGCACGAAGGTATACTGTATTTTATATTCGCTAGAACGGAGCATTCGTTTTCCCCGGCTCTTAAAACCACCGGAGGTCTATTTTGATGAAATCGTTATTCAAACCGTTCCTGTTCGCCCTCCTGGCGGCCCTCGCCGGGGCCGGACTCCCCAGCCCGGCGGCGGCCCTCCGGGTCACCGACGTCCTCCCCTATACCGTCGGCGACATGGCCGTCAATGCCCGAACGAACCGACTCTACCTCTCCACGAAGGACGGCGTTCAGGTTCTGGACGCGAAAACCCATTTTCTTTTCGCCACGATCCCCGCGCACCCGTACGTGGACATCGAGGTGGATGAGGCGCACAACCGCCTCTACCTGACCGATCTGCTGGAACGGCCCGACCCGACGATCACCCTCGTGGATGGCGAAACGAACCAGGTCGTCCGATCCGCCCTCTTCGCGTTCCCCGACGTGAAGCGGGATCGGGGCTACAACCCGACCTCGAACCGGTTCTACGCCGTCGATATCGGCTGCAGCAACATCGACTGCAAGAGCTTTGTTGCGGTTTATGACGGGGACACCCTCGAACAGGTGGACTGGATCACCCTGCCCCATGTCTCCACAAAGACCCTCGCCATCGACCCCGAACGGAACCGAGCGTACGTGGGGATTCAGAGCTATGGACAGCCCGCGTACCTCTACGTCATTGACCTTTCGAACAACGCCATCGTCCGGCAGATCCCCATGCCGTCGGGGTCGGCGCAACTCGCCTTCGACCCAAGCGCCCACACCCTCTACAGTCTGGATTCCCAGGGATTGTACGTCACGGTGGTGGACACCCTCCGGGAAGAAGTGGTCGCCCGCTACCGGCAGCCCTACATCCCGAACGGGCGGGGGACCCTTTTACGCTCCATGTCCCTGAACCCTTCCACGGGCGAGATTCTTTTCTATCAGGTCTCAGGGTATTCGACATACAACAATATACAGCAACAGACGCTCTGGCTCTGGGGAGGAGCGGTGGACGCCCCGAATCAAGACCTTCGATTCACCGATTCGATGGAGTTGGCCGACCCGATCTACTCCTTCACTTACTCTAACCCGTATAATCGTCTGGGCCTCTGGCACAACCCGGTCACGGGGCGGTACTACGCCAACTACGGGTCGGACTCCGAGCGGCGATCTGTGCTGGTCATCGGACATGAACCCGCCCCGCCGGCCTCCGGGGACGTGAATGGGGACGGGCGATTGAATGTGACGGACGTGGTCGAGATCCTGAAGATCATCGCCCACCATACGCCCACCACCACCTCGCAACGGGCCGTGGCCGACCAGGATGCGAACGGCCTCCTGGATATCCGCGATGCGGTGCTCCTGCTGCGAAAGATCGTGGTTCCCCCGGCCGGCTGAAAGGGAGATTTATTGAGTGAAGCCATCATGAAGATGGCGCAGCATGATCGGGTTTCCGTATCCGATAACAACATTTAAAAAAAGCTTTGCCGATCTCAACCGGCGGAGCCCTTTTATCTTTCCAGCGTGTGCGATCACCCGCGCTGCCTCCAGAACGCCTAACGTCCCCCGAACCGTAAGCCCATGTTCCCGTGCAACTCTCCGTCCTTCTGAATCGTCGATGAGCAGCAGATCGGCTCGAAGGGAGAGCGCAAGCTGCAGAGCCTCCTCCTCGCCCGGATCCAACTCTCCTATGATCCGACTCGTCCCGAATCCTGTTTCCTCCGCTGAACGCACCTCCACCCATTTCGGCGGATGTTCGATCCATCGCCGCACCGGTTCCGGTGCGCGTGGGTGGGACAATTCATGTCGAACAGCAGGGGGCAGAAGCACTCTCCCGTACAGTTGAGGGAGCAGATCGATGGCGTCGATCAGGATCAGATAGTTCAGAGGGCCGGTATCGGAAACGACGATCATGGACGAGGTTTCAGTTCCAGCCGCTCCAGAGTTTTCATGTCTTCTTCAAACTCTTCCAGATCGTAATTCGGATACACTCCCCGCGCGCTGAGAAATTCAAAGGTCTCCCATCGGTCCTCAAAACCGAGGAGTCGCCTCACTTGCGCCCCGCCGATCTTCTTGTCGCGGTAAGCTTCAACCGCAACGGCTTCCAGAACCTTCCGGGGCAGGCTCCCGGCCCATTCCTCGCGGAGGATCTGTTCAATGTCCGGAGGCAATTCCAAAGTAATAGACATGACAGCACTGCCTTTCTCGACGGAAAACAATCCCACCCCATGTGTCGGCTCTGTCTCCACCTCCGATGATACCGGAGGAAAGTCGTTACGTCCACCGTCAGGGCAGCTGCCGGAGCATTGATGGAGAACGGATCCGGCCCTGGCGATTACCCCGCCAGGGCCGGATAATGTTGCCTGCATGCGTATCAGGGCTTATACCCACACATACAGGGGTTTACGCCTCCCAGGGGAGATACGCTTTCCCGAAGTGGCCGTAGTTGGTGGTGGAGCGGTAGATCGGCCGCAGGAGGTCCAGCTGCTCGATGATCGCCGCCGGGCGGAAGTCGAACTGCCGCACGAACGCTTCCGCCGCGCGCTCGTCGCCCGTGCCGAAAGTGTCCACCTTCACGCTGACGGGCTGCGCCACGCCAATGGCGTAGCCCACCTGGACCTCCGCCTTCTTCGCGAGGCCTTCCTTCACGACCTGCCGCGCCACGTAGCGGGTGAAGTACGCCCCGCTCCGGTCCACCTTGGAGGGGTCCTTGCCACTGAACGCGCCGCCGCCGTGCCGCCCGTAGCCGCCGTAGGTGTCCACGATGATCTTGCGGCCGGTGAGGCCCGCGTCGGCGGAGGGGCCGCCCCAGACGAAGGAGCCGGTCGGGTTCACGAGTACCTGGATGTCGCGGTTCCACCAGTCGCCGAGGATGCGCGGGGCGAGGGTGCCCTGCACGTACTCGATGATCTCCTCGCGGGAGACGTCGGCGCTGTGCTGGGTCGAGATCAGGACCGTGGAGACGGCGATGGGGGTGTTGCCCTCATAGACCACGGAGACCTGGCTCTTGGAATCGGGCCGGATCCACGGATAATTCCCGGTGCGGCGGTCGTCCGCGAGGCCTGCCACGAGCCGGTGAGAGAGGAGGATCGGCAGCGGCATCAGCTCGGGGGTCTCGTCGGTCGCGTAGCCGAACATGATCCCCTGGTCGCCCGCGCCCTGCTCGCCGACCAGGCTGGTATCGGCGGTCACGCCCTGGGAGATCTCCGGGGACTGCGTGGTGAGGACCTGAATGACGTTCACGCCGTCGGCGTTGAACTTCTCGCTGGGGTCGGTGTAGCCGATCTGCCGGATCGCCTCGCGGGCGACGGCTTCGTGATCGACGGTGCCGGTCGAGGTGATCTCGCCAGCGAGGACGACGACATCCTCCTTGCAGAGGGTCTCGCAGGCGACGCGGCTCCGGGGGTCCTGCGCGAGGTACGCGTCGAGGATGGCGTCCGAGATGGTGTCGCAGACCTTGTCGGGATGCCCTTCGGAGACGGATTCGGAGGTAAAAGTAAAGGAGGGAGTCGTTTTCACAGTGTGACGGAGCTCAGCATCCGTTCCGGTCAGCACGGGCTGCTGCGGAGCGGTCGAGATTCCAGACGTAGGCATGATCTTGTCGTCCTTTCGAGACTTTAGAGCGTTCGAGAGGGCGGCCAGGTCGCGCGTCTGGGAGAGAGACATAAAAAAGGCCCTTCGTACACGAAGGGTGTACGACCCTTTTTCCCCACAAGCTGGGGCCTATCTCCTCCGCAGAGGACGGGCACCTTGGCGGTCGCCACTAGGTTGCCGGACACGGGAGAATCGGGGAACGGGACCTCTAAATTGAACCGTTCCGGAGGGTTCTCGGTCGTGTCACTCGTGATAGCCTTGAAATAAAGCATATCCTGCTGCCCAAAGTATAACATTGCCTGAATGGGTTGACAAGCGGTTTGTACAAACAAATCCAAAATTCTTCACCGGGAGGAGAACCCCGGACCTGACGCTCAGTGACTGGACCTGACGATCCATCACGCGAGTTGCCGGGCTTATTTCGCGTGTGGTAGACTGAACGGACGGGAGTCGTTCAGGGAGCGGTGGACACAGCGATGGCGGATTGGACGGTGAAAGAGCTTCAGGCGGAGGTGGATGCCTGGATACGAGAGTCCGGCGGAGGGTACTGGAAAGCGCCCTCGCAATTGCTGCGAATCATGGAAGAGGTGGGCGAGCTCGCCCGCCTCGTCAACCACCTTCACGGCGAGAAACCGAAGAAAGCCACCGAAGCGCGACAGGAGCTGCCCGAAGAGATCGGGGACCTGATCTTCACGATCCTCTGCCTCGCCAACGCCGAAGGGGTGGACGTGCAGGCCGCCATGGAATCCGTCCTCGCCAAGTACCGCCGCCGTGACACCGAACGGTGGAAAGAATGATGAATGATGAGTTATGAATGATGAATTAAAACTCCGCATGCCGGAGGTGATACTTCGGCCAGAGTGGAGTTAATTCATCATTCATAACTCATCATTCATAACTGGGGTGTTTATGGGTTCTGCTTATACGCCGGGGTTGAAAATCAGCCCCTTTACGCCGGTTCAAACGACACGCCGCCTGCCGCTCAAGGGCGCCGTCCTCGCGACGGTGGGGCAGGCGGTCGAGCCGGACACCATCGTCGCTCGCGCGGAGCTGCCGGGCCTGCTGCAAACCGTCAAGGTGGCGGCGCTGCTCGGCCTGGAGCCGCAGGACGTTCCGAAGAACATGACCGTTCACGCGGGAGACCGGGTCGAAGAGGGCCAGATCATCGCGCAGACGAACTCCTTCTTCGGGCTGTTCAAATCGGCGGCCAAGTCGCCCCTCTCCGGAGTCGTGGAATTGATTTCGGAAGTCTCCGGGAACGTGGGGATTCGCTCCGCGCCGCAGCCCATTGAGCTGACGGCCTACCTCAAGGGACGGGTCGTGGAGGTCATGCCCGAAGACGGGGTGATGATCGAGACGGAAGGCGCGTTCGTCCAGGGGATCTTCGGCGTCGGCGGGGAGCGGCAGGGGATCGTCCGCGTCTGCACCTCCACGCCGGAGGAGGACCTGACCGCCGACCGCATCGACGAAAGCTGCCGGGGCGCGGTCGTCGTCGGCGGGCGGCAGATCACCCCGGAGGCGATCCAAAAGGCGGTCCAGGCCGGGGCCGTGGCCCTCGTTGGGGGTTGCATCGTGGACCGACAGCTCATCGATTACGTCCAGCACGACATCGGCGTGGCGATCACCGGGCAGGAGGAGGTCCCGCTCACCCTCATCATCACGGAGGGGTTCGGCTCGATCCCGATGGCCCGCCGCACCTTTGATCTGCTGAAGGCGCTGGAAGGCAAGTCCGCCTCGGTGAACGGGCGCACCCAGATCCGCGCCGGGGTCATCCGCCCGGAGATCATCGTGCCGCTGTCGCCGGAGGAGCGCCCGAACGTCCCCCCGGAGCCCGCCCGGCAGGACCTCGACCTCGGCGCGACCATCCGGCTCATCCGGGAGCCGTACTTCGGGCGGCTGGGGACCGTGGCGGAACTGCCGGCGGAACTGGAAGAAATCCCCTCCGGCGCGAAAGTCCGCGTCCTGCGCGCCGACCTCCATTCGGGCGAGCGGGTGACGGTGCCCCGCGCCAACGTGGAGATCGTTTCGGGCTGATCGGGCTGCTTTCTCTCCCCGTTTCCCTGGCTCTGGAACAATTCGGCGGAAAGACCGATAATGGGGGTGATCCGCATCCCGTCTCCCTGAAGGTCCCGCTATGAACCCGATTTTCCGCCGCTATCCCGTAGTCGCTCTCTCGCTCCTGACACTCATCGGCCCCTCCATGACCGCTCGCGCGGACCGGAGCTTCGGCAAGCCCGTGGCGAAGGGGGTGCGCCTCAAGCAGACCGTTCAGGAAGCCCCGAACGCGCCCCGGATCGTCACCGTCGTCGAGGTGGACCTGAAGCAGCCCGGCGTGAGCGTGGGCGCGGACCTGGGCCTGGATTACGTGGAGACCGAGGGCGGCACCGGCGGGCGCGAAGCCGTCTCCACCCTCGCCCGGCGCAAAGGCGCGACCGTCGCCGTCAACGGAGACTTCTTCATCGGTGGCTCGCCCGTGGGATTGCTGATCCGCAACGGCGAGCTGGTCACGCTCCCCTACATGAACCGGGTGGTGTGCGCGCTCCTCCCCGGCAACCAGGTCATCTTCGACATCCCGCAGGCCGGAGGGACGGTGCGGGTGAGCCGGAGCATCAGCAGCCCCGATGAGCCTCCGGCCGCCGCCCCATACCCCCTCGCCGGAATCAACCGCAAGCGCGGCCCGAACGCCCTGATGCTCTACACGCCCACTTACGGCCCGAAGACGCTCACGAACAACTTCGGGACGGAGGTCGTCCTTTCCGGCGTGCGGCTCCCGCTCAAGCCGGGGCGTTCCTCCGGCACGGTCGAAGAAGTGCGGGCGGGGCAGGGGGGAACCCCGCTTCGGAAGGGGACGGTGGTCCTCTCCGGCCACGGGCCCGGCGCCGAGTTCCTGAAGAAGCTGCAACCCGGCGATGCCCTGGAGGTTTCCCTGAGCGTCCGGTCGCCGCAGATCCCCGACTGGAGCGTGGTCCGCGAGGCCATCGGCGGGGGGCCGTACCTCGTGCGGGGCGGAAGGGTCGCCATCGACGCGAAGGAGCAGCGGTTTCAGCCGGACGTGGTGCTGGGGCGCGCGCCGCGCACGGCGGTCGGGCGCACGCGGGACGGGCGGCTCCTGATGGTGACGGTGGACGGGCGACAGCCGATGAGCGCCGGGATGACCCTGAGCGAGCTGGCGGACCTGATGCTCCGCCTCGGCTGCGAAACCGCCATCAACCTCGACGGCGGCGGCTCCACCGCCATGGCGGTGCAGGGGATGCGGGTCAACAGCCCTTCCGACGGCTGGGAGCGGAGCGTCGCCGCGATGCTCGTCGTCCGGGCTCCGGCGCTCTCCCGCGCCGAGCTGAATGTTTCAGGGGCGGATTCGGACCGTTCCACATCAACTTCCACGGCTTCCCAGGCCGTGACCGACCCGGCCCCGTTCTTCCTCATGGCGGAGATGGACGGCGCGATCAGCTCCGGGCAGACCCTCGCCTTCGAGCTGCGGGACGACAACGGCGGGCCGCTCGACCCGAACCTCCCCATCCTCTGGGGCGTCGAAGGGCCGATCGGGTTCGTGGACCAATCCGGCACGTTCACCGCCGGCAAGGCGGGATCGGGCAAGGTCCTGGCGAAGTGGGGAACGCAGAGCGCCGCCGTCGAGGTGCGGGTCGTTCCCAGCCGGACCCCCGCGCAGATCTTGGCCGTCTGGTCCCCCCCCGACCCGTCCCGCCCGTTCGCTTCCGTCCTGACGGTGACGGCCACTGACGCGAGCGGCAACCGCATCCCCGGCTTGCCGGTCAACCTGACTCTTCCGGAGGGCGCTTCCGCCGATGCCCTTTCCCGCCCCACGGACGAGAAGGGAATCGCCCTCTTCCAGATCGCCTGGACTGGTCGCCCGGAAGGTATGGAGTATTCACCCCGGCAGGTGACGGTAAAAACCGGAACGTTGAGCGTTCTTTCGCCGAAAGCGCCGATCCCGATTCCTGCCGCTCCCTCTCTTCCTCCACCTTTGCCGCCCTCTTCGCGCCTGTAGCGAAACGGCACTTTGCATCCGCTTCCTGACCTTTGTTCCACTTCCCACGGGGGAGCCCCGGTTCTTTATCCCATCTATCCGTTTGGACAAAGGCTCTTCCGCCGGATAACCGTCGTAAACGTGGCGCATTATGGAATAACCCACCGTGCGATCTCGCGTCGGCCTTCCGGCGGGCGCGGCGCGAATACGTGAAGCCGACGTTATCATCTCACACTGAACTAAATCGTAACCGGATCGAGGAGGAGACCTAAAGATGAAGTGGATGGCGGGGGCGATGGCCCTCCTGATGACCCTGACGATCGCGGGCTGCGGCCTGGGTAACCGGCGGTTTCAACCCCCGGAGGGTGCATCTGCCCAGGAGGCGGTGATCCTTCGGGACCGGTTCCTGAATAACTCACTGGTCGAAGAGGAGATCGGGAACGCGTTGAACGTTTATTCCGACCTCTACCGCAATCCCTCCGGGCAGACCAAAGCCGATCTGCGTCAGGGTTTTCTCCACCGGTTACAAAATGAGGATCTGATCCGGATCGATGTCCTCTCCGACGTATTTGAGGAGCTGAATGCGGATGAGACCCTGCTCCGCCATACGGTGGTGAAGCAGATCATCTCGCGCAACAAGACCACCGGGCAGCAATCGACCGAGACACGAGCAGAAGTTCAGGAATGGGTGAGGGAAGGTAACATCTGGCGCATCCTCTCCTCTTTCCCTGTTCCGGTGCCGGAGCCTGAAGAGTGAAGCTCTCGCATCGATGACGATCCTTTGAGAGTAGGGGCTGGATTCCTTGTGGAATCCGGTCCTTTTCGATTCTTCTTCGTCCCCGCCGGGGTTAGGGTCGGAACTGGGGTCGGGAAGGAGCCTCCCCGGCGATCTCGAACGAAGTCCCACGGTTGGGACAACGTGATTCCCCTCCTTCTCAATGCCGCCCGGAGCGACCCTTGGCCTTCCGTTCCGTCCTGAACTGGTGTCTCCTGTTTCTGCTGCTGGCCGCCCCGGCCTCTGCGGGCACGCTCGACGAGATCCGCGAGCGCGGCGTGATCGAGATCGGGACGGACGCGACCTATCCGCCGTTCGAGTGGAAGGAGGGCGACCGGTTCCGGGGCTTCGACATCGACATCGGGGAGGCGCTGGCGAAGGAGCTCGGCGTGAAGGCCCGGTGGATGAACACCGCTTGGGACGGCATCTTCCCCGCCCTCCTCTCCAAAAAGTTCGACCTCATCATCTCCATCACCACCATCACCCCCGACCGCCGGAAAATCATGGCGTTCTCGGAGCCGTACTACACCTCCGGCAACATCCTGGCCGTACGGAAAGAGGATGCCCGGCGGATCCAGTCCCTGAATGACCTCCGGGGAAAGACGGCGGGGGCGCAACTCGGAACCACGGCACAAACGGTGCTGGAGAAATTCGGCGGGATCGAGGTCCGGAAGTACAACACCCTGAACGACGAGCTGCTGGACCTGCGGAACGGGCGGATCGATGCGGTCGCGGCGGAGGCCCCGGTCCTCTGGTGGGCGATCAAGACGGGCTACAGCGATCTCGTCACCGTCGGCGACCTGATCACCAGCGAGAAGTACGGGATTCCGATGCGGAAGGAGGACACCGACCTCATCGCCGCCGTCAATCAGGCGCTCCGCAAGATGCGCGCGGACGGGACTTACGACCGGATCTATAGCAAGTGGTTCGGGCAGGGAGCCCAGCCGCAGGCGGCGGCGGTGGAGAAGAACCTCCAGGAAGCGGGGGGAGCGGCGGAGAGCCGCGCCGGGTTCTTCCGGCGGATGCTGCCGCTCCTGCTTCGAGGCGCGGTCATCACCCTTCAACTGGCCCTGGCCGGATTGGTCGGCGGGCTGGTCCTGGGTTTGGTTCTCGCGCTCGTCCGGCTGGGAAAGGTGCCGGTCCTGCGGTCGCTCGCCGTCGCTTATATCGAAGTGGTTCGGGGGACGCCGCTGCTGGTGCAGATCTTCTTCATCTACTTCGTGCTACCGGAAGCGGGGATTCGCCTGCCCCAGCTGGCGACGGGGATGGTGGCGTTCAGCCTGAACTCCGCCGCCTACATCGCCGAAATCTTCCGCGCGGGCATCGAAAGCATCGAAGCGGGACAACGGGAGGCGGCGCTTGCGCTGGGGCTGACGGAGCGACAGGCCATGCGGTGGGTGGTGCTCCCGCAGGCGTTCCGTCGGTCGATCCCGCCCCTCACGAACGAGGCCGTCGCGCTGCTGAAAGACTCCTCGCTGGTCTCCATCATGGGCCTGGCGGAACTGACCCGCACCGGGCAGGAATTGATCAGCCGGTACGCCAACCCGTTCACCCTTTGGCCGGCGGTCGGGCTGATCTATCTCTGCATGACCCTGCCGCTGACTTACCTTTCCCGTCGGCTGGAGCGGCGATTGGAGACTCGCTGAGGGAAATTGGGGAGTTGGGAAATTGGGGAGTCGGGAAATTGGGGAGTTGGGGAGTTGGGAAATTGGGGAGTCGGGGAGTCGCCCTCGCCCCGTCGCTCACCTTCGTTCGCGACTGCCCCTCTCCCAATGCTGGGAGAGGGGATCGGAATGCATGACTCTTCTCTCCGGAGGGAGGTATTCTTTCCTGGTACCCCACTCATTCCGATCTGTCGTTCCCGTAAGCTTGTACCCTGCCTCGGTCCTGTTGTGGAGTGAACTCGTCAGATCCCTCTCCCAGCATTGGGAGAGGGCCAGCGCGAAGCGCGGGGGTGAGGGCGACTCCCCAACTCCCCAATTTCCTAACTCCCCAATTTACCAACGCTTATGATCCGAATCGATGATCTTCACAAGCGATACGGGCCGCGCGAGGTGCTGCGCGGGGTGAGCCTCTCCGTGGCGGAAGGAGAGGTGGTCGTCCTCATCGGCCCGTCGGGCTGCGGCAAGTCCACGCTGCTCCGGTGCATCAACCGGCTGGAGGAGCCGGAGGCGGGGCGGATCTGGATCGGGGAGGAGGAGATCACCCGCGCTTCGGAGTCGCGGCTCCCGCCGCTCCGCCGACGGGTGGGGATGGTCTTCCAGCGGTTTCACCTGTTCCCCCACCTGACGGCGCTCCAGAACGTCACCCTCGCGCCGGTTCAGGCGCTTCGGATGGGCGAATCGGAGGCGAGGGAACGGGCGGGGGAGCTGCTGGCCCAGGTGGGTTTGGCGGACCGGGGCGGGTCGTATCCCTCGCAGCTGTCCGGGGGAGAGCAGCAGCGCATCGCCATCGCCCGCGCCCTGGCGATGAAGCCGAGCGTCATGCTTTTCGATGAGCCGACCTCCTCGCTCGATCCGGAGCGCGTGGGGGAAGTGCTGGCGGTCATCCGCGACCTGGCGCAGCAGCGGATGACCATGATGGTCGTCACCCACGAGATGGGCTTCGCGAGCGAAGTCGCTCATCGGGTGATGGTCATGGATGAGGGGTCGGTGATCGAAACGGCATCGCCTCAGGCGCTCTTTTCCGCGCCCCAACATCCCCGCACGAAGGAATTCCTGCGCCGGGTGCTGGACCGGTGATCGGTGATCGGTTCAAAGTTCCAGGTTCAACGTCGGTTTTCACCCGCCTTTCTCCCCAGAGCTGTCGGTGAGGACGCAACTCCCCGACTCCTCGACCCGTGACTCACAGACTGCACCTCCATAAAGGGTTTATCCATGGCATCTCGGCGATCTCGACTGCTCCGTTACCTTCTCTTTTTCCTGCTTGTTACAGGGGCGCTTCCGACGGCGCTAAGCGCTCCGGCTCCCAACCCAGGCCCCTACGATATTCTTCTCATTAAAGGAAGATTGATCGACGGGACGGGGAACCCCTGGCGGCGAGCCGACGTGGCGATCCGGGGCGACCGGATCGTGGCGGTGGGGGCGCTGGAGGGCCAGCCCTCCCGACGGGTCATCGACGCTTCCGGGCTCGTCGTCGCGCCGGGGTTCATCGACATGCTGGGGCACTCCGAAACCGCCCTCCTCGCCGACCCCCGCGCGCTCAGCAAGATCTATCAGGGCATCACCTCGGAGATCACCGGGGAAGGCGGATCCATCGCCCCGCGCGTGAACGAACCGGATGCGCCGCCTCGCTCCGATGGCCTGAAGCTGGACTTTACGACGCTGGACGGCTACTTCCGCCGTCTTGAAGCGGCAAAGCCCGCGATCAACCTGGGCACGTACGTCGGCGCGGGGGCGCTCCGCCGGATGGTCATCGGCCGGGAGAACCGCCCCGCCACTCCGGCAGAGATGGCGAAGATGAAGGCGTACGTCGAGGAGGCGATGAAGGACGGCGCAATGGGCCTGAGCACCGCCCTGGAGTACGCCCCCGGCGCGTTCGCCTCCACGGAGGAGATCATCGAGCTGGCGAGGGTGGCTTCAAAGCACGGCGGCATCTACGCCTCGCATATCCGGAACGAAGGGGACGACCTGCTCCGCTCCATCGACGAGGCGATCCGGATCGGGCGGGAAGCGGAGATCCCGGTGGAGATCTTCCACCTCAAAGTCATGGGCAGGCTGAACTGGGGCAAGATGAAGGAAGCTGTCGCGCGGATCGAGCGGGCGCGGGAGAACGGCGTGGACGTGGCCGCCGACATCTATCCCTACCTGGCGGCGCGCACCGGCCTCGGCGCGACGCTCCCGCCCTGGATCTTCGAGGTGTCAGGCGAGGCGCTGGCGGAAAAGCTCCGGGACCCCGCCACCCGCGCCCGCCTCAAGAAAGAGCTGGCCGGTCGGCCCACGGACTGGGAAAACCTCTACGGCGAGACCGGCCCCGAGGGGATCTTCATCGAATCGCTCCCGGTCGCCTCGCTCAAGGGATACGAACGGAAAACCCTCGCGCAGATCGCGGCGGAACGGAAGCAGGACCCGATGGATGCCCTGCTGGACCTCCTCGCCGAGACAAAGGGGGGCGGGGGCGCGTTCTACTTCGCCATGAGTGAGGAGGATCTCCGGTTAGCCATGCGCCAGCCGTGGGTGAGCTTCGGGCAGGACGCCGGGGCGCGAAACCTCACCGCCGTCGGGACGCACCCCCGCGCGTTCGGCACGTTTGCGCGGGTGCTGGGGCATTACGTCCGCAGGGAAGGGGTGCTGACGCTGGAGGAAGCGATCCGCAAGATGACCTCGCTTCCGGCGGGGCGCGTGGGGCTGGTGGATCGAGGGATCGTGCGGCCCGGCCTCTACGCCGACCTGGCGGTCTTCGATCCGAAGACCATTCAGGACCGGGCCACGTTTCTCGCACCGGCGCAGTACGCCGTGGGAATGAGATACGTCTTCGTCAACGGGGCGCTGGAGCTGGAGAACGGCAAGCCGACGGATCGGCGCGGCGGGCGGCCCCTCAGGGGGCCGGGATACCGGTAGGGCTCCCCGATTCTCCGGCAGGGGGATGCGCCTGCCCCATCCCTCCTGCACGATTGATAAGCGTCACTGAAGAGGAGTCGATCCGTATCGAATCCAGAGGTGGGAGCAGTTGAAATCCAGCGAGGGGAGAACTCCGGAGTTCATCTATCGGATCTCAGGCCCAATTTTTCGGAGAAGTCGCGGAAAGATGTAGGGTATGGTTCGGGGGCGTTGTATAGACTACTGGTTTTCCGGCAGTGTCGCTCTTTTTCCGTCGGTCCCGTCTCCGGATGCCTTCACTGCCGGGTCAAAGCGGCAATGGACTCATTGGGAGAACCCGGAAAATTCCGGCAGGACTCTCGGGCTGTAGTATCAAATTTGCCAAAGATACGGATTTACTCAAAAGTGTGACAGGAGAGGGCAAGGCACGTTCCGCCCTTCCGGTCGGTCCCATCGGTTCCATCATGATTCGGGTCATCCGAATCCATTCTATTGTGGAGGAAATCCCACGTGAAGAAACTCCTTTTCTCTCTCGCTCTGGGGAGCCTGGC
>JAHWJO010000389.1 GCA_019348365.1 Armatimonadota bacterium
TCGTACTCGCATGTCATCCCGAGCGTACGCGAGGGATCTGACCGTACGGGAGAGAGTCTTTCGTCCTCGGGGTCAGATTCCTCACTCCGTTCGGAATGACATGGAGGAGAATCGGAATGAAAGGGATGGGATGGGAGTACCTCCTGTCGAGAGGATATAGTAGGGTGTCCCTGCGTAAGTCCAGTAGAATTCCCTTATCCCTTAACACAACGGAGGATCCTGATCTCTTGTGCGCGCCAGGACTGCGCCTCCATACAGAATCAGAAAGGGGTGAGCGATCCGCTACTGCCCATCGATGACCGGCGGCGGAAGCGCTCCGCCCCCCTCTCCTCCGGGACTGTCAGGCGCGGGAGCGGGAGCTTCAGGCGTGTCATCCCCCCCGTCGGTTGCGTTCGGTCCCTCCGTTCCCGGAAGGTCTCCCCCTCTCGCGGGAGGGATGGGCAGGAGGGGAGCGCCGGGCTGAGTTTCAATCGGCGGGGTCGGCTTGGGCCGGGAAAGCGTCACCGGAGGAGCCAACTGAAGCTGGTTGCGCTGCCGCTCCGTCAGGTCGGAGATCTCATCCGCCGTCCGTACCACATGGGGCGTGAGGAAGACCATCAGCTCCGTCTTTTGCCGAACATTCTCTTTCGAGCGGAAGAGCCCTCCGATGAGAGGAATATCCCCGAGGATGGGCACTTTGTTCGTGGTCTTCGTCGTCGAATCCCGGATCAGGCCGCCGATGATCACGGTCTGCCCGTCCTGAACGACGACGGTCGTATCGGTGGTGCGCCGGGAGACGATCGGGGCGTTGAAGTTGGTGAAGCCCTGGAAATCGTTGGCATCCTGGCTCACTTCAATGGTGACGAGGCCGTTGCCGGTGATGCGCGGCGTCACGTCGAGGATGATCCCCACGTCGAGATAGTTGATGGCGTTTTGAGTGGTGCCGGTCGGGTTGACGATGGTGCTCTCGATGTAAGGGATCTGCTGGCTGATGTTGATCTGAGCGGGCCGGTTGTTCGCGGTGAAGATCCGGGGCGTGGAAAGGATATTGAACCGCCGGTCCGTGGCCAGCGCCTGAAGGATAGCGGAAAAGTTATTCCCGACGATGGAGTACCGCAGGCCCGCCGGACTGAACGCGGTGGACGGCGTTACGCCGACCTCTCCCGCGCCGGTCGTGTTGCGGCCCAGGTTGGGCTGGGTCCACTGGAATTGAAATCCGAGTCGGCTGGAGTCGTCGAGGTTGGCTTCGACAATCACGGCTTCGATGAGCACCTGCTCCGGCGCGCGGTCCAGGGAAGCGAGGACCTGATCCAGCGCCGCCATAGTGGCGGGATCGGCGTTGAAGATGATGCTGTTGGTGTTCACGTCCGGTACGGCCTGAAGGTTGCCCGTTCCGGCGGCTCCTCCGCCCTGAAACCCGCCCTGAAACCCGCCGAAGCCGCCGCCCGGAAACCCACCGGGAAAGCCGCCCCCTCCGAACGGAAAGCCGCCCGGCCCCTGGGCCAGCATATTCTGCGTGTTGAGGGTTCCCGCCGTATCGACGGTGGCGCTCGCCGTGTCCGGCTGCTCCGCCGGAGGGACGAACGGCGTGGCGGAGGCGATTCGCACCGGGCCGGAGCCGGGTACGCCCGTGCCGTTCCCCTCCACTCCATCCGCCGAGCCCCGCCGCTGCTGGATGCCCCGGCGTTGAGTGCCGCCCCCGGTATTCCGGTTATTTCGGTTATTGAAATTATTGTTGCCCCGGTTGTTGTTCTGGCGATTGTTACCGAATCCACCCGCGCCGAACCCGCCCTGGCCGAAACCGGTGCCGGTGTTTCTGAAGCCGCGGTTACCGAAGTTCCCGCCGATCCCTCGCCGCTGGTAGATCTGGTTGAGCATCTGCGCCACTTCCGCCGCCGAAGCGTTCCTCAGGTTGCGGACGAAGGTGGTACCCTGGACTTCCTGCGGCTTGTCCAGCTCCTCGACAACGGCCTGGACGAGGTCGAGCTGTTCTTCGGAGGCGGTGACGACCACGGAGTTCGTCTGGGTGTGGGCCACCACCTGGCCGTTCGCGGCGGCGGCGTTCTGGCCCCAGCGTCGGCCCCGGTTATTATTGTTATTGGCTCGCTGCTCCAGGGTCGCTGGCGTATTGGCCGCGCCCTGCTGCGCGTTGGCGATGAGCACGTTCCCGATGACGCCGGCCATCTCCTGCGCCAGGACATTCTTGATCGGGAAGACCTGGGTCACCTGGTTCGTGCCCACGGGCTTGTCGATTTGCTCGATGATGCTCCCGATCAGCTCGATCTGGGGAGTCGGTCCCATCACCACAACAGAGTTTGAATACTCATCCGCCGACGCTCTCGCGCCTACGGGCTGAACGGCAGCGGCTGCAGCAGTGTTGTTATTGTTGTTCGGGCCGCCGGGGCGTCCCGCCCGGTTGGCCGCGTTATTGCGGAACAGGTCGTTGACGATGGTGGCGACTCCCTGAGCGCGAGCGTACTGCAATTGGAACACCTGCGTCTGCTCGGCGTTGCGCCGGCCTCCCCCGAGACCCGCAAAGCCGCCGCCATCCTCACTGCCGCCCGGTCCTCTTTCACCGCGTCCACCGCCGGGGCGACCCCCTCCACCGCCGCCTTTCGGGAGGATGCGTAGCATGGTGGCCGTGCGCTCCAGACGGAATCCCCGGCTATCCAGCAGCGCTTCCAGGATGGAGATCGCATCGTTGAGCGGGACGGGGCGGGGGGTGATGAGGGTCGCGTTCCCCTGAAGGCCGGGATCTTTGATGACCGTTAGGCCGCTCACCACGCTGAAGAAGTTGAGAATCTGATCGATGGGCGCATCCCGGAAGTCCATGGTGACATTGGACGGGGGTTTAGCGCGCGGGAGCGAGGTGAGGCGGGCACGCGGCTGTGCTGTAGGTTTCGGAGCCGGGCGTGCTGCCGGTCGTGCCGGGGCCGCGAGGGCGGACGGCGGTTCCGGAACGATCATCGGAGCGGATGCGAGCACACCGGCCACGGCGCTCGCGATCATCCAGCGTTTTCGGGGGTCTACAGCGTTATTCATGCTCGTCCACACTCTCGTTTCGCGTGAGGGTTGAGTTCCGGATTCGCTGCCGGAAACTTCGAGGGGAGATAGGAAGACTCGGTGGTCGCGCCCTCCACGTTCCAAAGAGAAGACGGGAGGAAAGCCCGAGACGGGAGTCCGGGCCGGGAAATCAGGCGTAAAACGATGACGCGAAGGGATTACGACTCCAGGGCGGCTACGGCGGTCTGCCCGTTCGAGGCTTCCTGGCGGTCGTTTCCCCGCCGCCGACGTTCCCGCCCCGGCCCCTGCTCGTCGCCCGAACCCTCGAAGGGGGGCGATCCGCCGCCGTTCTGGCGGAAGAACCGTCGCCGACGCTCCTGTCGCTGCTGTTGACGGTCGTTCTGCTCGCTCGCGCCGGGCTCGGCAGGGGCGGCTTCCACAGAGTTCCGGGTTTCAGCCGCCGCATCACCGGACGTATCGGTGTTGCCGGAAGCGACCCCCTGGTTCTGCTGGTTCTGCCCGGAGCGGGCGACCTGGCGAGAGGGCGCGCCCGCCGCCGTCGTGGCCGGAGCGCCGCTGGTCTTGGGCAGCCGGATCGGTTCGCCGCCCGCCGCCACCACCAGTGTATCGCGGCTGATGGACTGGATGATGCCGTTCCCCAGTTTTTCACCCACGCGGTAGTAGCCGGTATCGCCGGTCGACGTTTTTTGCAGCAGCGCAAACGTTTCGCCGTCCACCGTCACCGACCCGATGTATTTCCAGCCTTCCACGCCGGAGGGGGGAGTATTCAGCCGGGAGGGCCGACCGGGAACCCCGTCTCTCAGGGTCATCGGGGGGAGGGGGGATAAACCTGGGGGAGCGTTGAAATCGGAGGGGGGAGGGGCCGCCGCCGGACGCCGGGCCTCGTTTTTCACGAGCGGCTCGAAGAGGTCGCGTCCCATCAGCGAGGAATAGTCTTTCAGCGAACGGGGCGCGGCGGCGGGAGCCGGGGCCGGCGCTTTCACAACTTTTCGGGAAGCGGACGAATTACGGGCCGGGGCGCTCTGGGGACGATCCGGAAGGAGCAGCAGCAGGGCGAGCGTGATCACCCCTCCGCCAATGATCAGCGTGAGCCGGCGGGTGACCCCCGGGGCCATCTCCGTCTCCGCTGCTTTTGTCGATTCTTTCTTTTTTACCGGCAACATCTTCAGTGCACTCCCTTCATGAGGGAATTTACCCGTTGAGGGTGCATCCCATTCACTTCCCCAGTCATTCCCACATTCATGTAACTTAGACGCGTTAAATCCCCGGCGGTTACAGGGGAGTTGGGAAATTGGGGAGTGGGGAAATTGGGAAAATAGGGAGTCATCCTGTTGTATTCTTTGCGTAGAAGAGGAGGAGAGATGCCGGAGTTGCTGTCGCTCGGCGAGTGCATGATCGAATTCTTCGCGGAGGAGCCGCTCGACGCAGCGGAAGCGTTCCGGCGGGCTTACGGCGGCGACACCTTCAATATGCTCACGGCGGCGGCCCGGCTGGGCACCCGCTCCGGATTCGTCACCCGCGTGGCGGAGGATGCGTTCGGGCGCTACCTGCTGAACGCCTGGGAGCGGGAGGGGATCAACACCGGTTATGTCCGGCGGGGTGGGAGCTTCAACGGCGTCTACTTCATCGCTACCCGCGAGGATGGGGAACGGGAGTTCACCTACTACCGCCGGGGGAGTTCCGCCGCCCAGTTGGAGCCCTCGGATCTGGACGGCATCGCCTTCGCGCAGATTCGCGCCTTCCACACGAGCGGCATCACCCAGGCGCTCTCCGACTCCGCCCGCGCTACGGCGCGTGAAGGGCTGAAACGCGCAAAAGCGGCGGGATGCCTCGCCAGCTACGACCTGAACTTCCGGTCCCGGCTCTGGAGCGCGGAGGACGCGCGGGAAGCCCTGGAAG
>JAHWJO010000390.1 GCA_019348365.1 Armatimonadota bacterium
AATGGTATACTGGCCCCACTAAATTGCTGTCGCAGAAAGGCTCCTTGTCTCGATGAAATACCAGCCTGAAGAGAAGCATATCTCCTGAACTGCCCAGCCGCTCCAGCCCGGAGGTAAAGAAGTCGTAGGGGAACTTGTCCGTTATGCCGCTGATGTGCAAGACTCCATCTTCTATGACAGCACGCCAGCTCTCTCTGTAGTTCACCATGGCTTTATCAGGCTCGATCTTCAGTAAATGATGAATAGCAAGAATATCCTTCATTCACGCTGTAGATCACGGATGCGGTCGGTATAAAGAGACTGATGTCGGGCCTGAGCTTCAGCCCATGTGGAGGGAAACGGATCTTTTTCGAGGAGGACCTGGTCTATTGCAGCCCGCACCTGACGCGCGCATGTATTGGGACTCACCTGCCCGACCCCGGTGCCGAGGCCGGGGAAGGCAACGCTCCGAACGACCTCCTTCACGCGCATGCCCTCCCGCGCTCCGGAAGAGAAAACGGCATGCTGAATGAGCAGCAGGGCAGCGCGGGCCGCCAGGTAAGGATGGACGGAATCTCTCAGGATCATCGGCACGCGCATGGTCGGGGCGGAAATCAGATAAGGGATCTTCGGATTGTCGGTCTCGACGATCTCCGCTGCGCCCACCAGAAGCTCGCCCTGGTGCTTCTCGCGGATGAGTTGTTGCAGGCGGCCTTGAACATGCCATCCGAAGTATCGGCTATACAGCAGGTCTACTCCGCCGTCCATGAAGCCGAAGCTATTCGCCGGACTGACGACGGCATCACAGGTCAGGTCCAATATGGAGCCGTGATGCACCGTGACGAAATCCAGTTCCCCACAAAAACGCTGCCATGCGTCCACCAAAGAGTCTTCTACGGCGGAAAGAAGGATCTGCAACATCGATCTACACCAGCCCCAGTCGCTCGGCGCAGAAGCGCATGATCTCCGGCTCCCACTCCGGGCGCGTCGCGCTCTTCGGGTGGGTGTCCGGCGTGGGGATCTGTCCCAAGAGGTGGAGGAAGATCGCGGCGGAGTGCTTGTACGCGGGCACCGGAGGCCGGAACGCGAGGTTCCCCAGGTTCTGGATCGCGTCGCTCACCTCGAAGTAGGCCGGGTCGCCCGCCTCCCAGAGCCGGTCCCGCTCCGCGAACGCCTCCGGGCAGAAGGTCGCCAGCCCCAGCAGGTAGTCGCTGCCGAACTCCACCAGATCGATGCCGAGGTCGTTGCCGGTGTAGATCTTGAAATCGGGCCGCACCCGGTCGCGCAGCTCCAGCCGCTTCAGCTCCGCCACGACGCTCAGCGACGAGTGCTTCATCCCCTTCAGCTCCGGGATCTCCATCAGCCCCGTCACCGTCTCCTCGTCGAAGATCTCCCCGTTCGGCGCGAACATCCGGCCCAGCTCGAACGCGAGCGCCGCGTCCAGTCCCTCCACGGCGCGGCGGTACACGTCCACCTTCTCGGAGGTGGGCCGGTCGTGCAGGCGGGAGGTCTGGAACAGGATCGGCGTGCCGCCGTACTCGACGATCCGCTCGATCTCCCGGCGGTAGAGCGAGACGAGATCGCCGTCCTTCCCCTCCACGTACGCCCCCGCCACGAACCGGGTCCCGCGCCCCAGCGCGTCGCGGGTGATGCGGAGGATGCGCTCCTTCTCCTCGTCGGTCAGGTGGTTGGCGTAGCCGGTGTCCATGTTGACGGCGTTGGTCAGGCCCGCTGCCTGGGTGCGCTGGAGGTGCGCCGCGAACGCCTCCTCCGCGATGGAGCCGTCGGCGTGGAAGGGGAGCAGCGCCGCCGCGATGCCTTCGATCTTCCGGCGGGGCTGGATGCGGTCCAAATACTGTTCGAGTTCGGTCATGAGGGCGATTTCCCGTAATTTCCGTACATCTCAGTCGAGGGCGAGTTTCGGGGTTGAAGCCAGTCGGTCCCGGAAGCGGCAGGCTATCTTCTCATTCGTATTGAACGGTGACATCCCTGCCGAATTACGTTAGGATAGGTTCATCCCTTTTCTACCCCGCCGGGTGTCTTCCCCGATTCTCCCGAGATCGCCCCCATGCTTTCCCCCGAAACCGGAGCCCTGGAGACCGCCTTCCCCTTCTCCGTGGGGCAGCTGAATCGCTACCTGAAGGAGCTTCTCTCCCTCGACGACCTGCTCTGCGGGGTCTGGCTCCGGGGGGAGGCGTCCAACGTCTCACGGCACGCCTCCGGCCATCTGTACTTCACCCTCAAGGACGAGGACGGACAGTTGAGCTGCGTCATGTGGCAGTCCGACGCCCGCCGATTGCGTTTCCCCGTCGAGACCGGCGCGCAGTACCTCGCCTACGGACAGGTGACGATGTGGGAGAAACAGGGGAAGCTCCAGTTCGTGGCGGACCACCTGGAGCCGGACGGCAAGGGCGCGCTCCACGTCGCCTACGAGCGGCTGAAGAAGCGGCTCCACGAAGAGGGCCTGTTCGACGAGGACCGGAAGCGCCCCCTGCCCTTCATTCCCCGCAGGGTCGGCCTCGTCACCTCCCCGACCGGGGCCGCCGTCCACGACATGATCCGCATCCTGCGGGAGCTGCACCCCCGCCTCGACCTCGTGATCCTGCCCGCCCTGGTGCAGGGAGAGTCCGCGCCGGAGAGCATCGCGGCGGCGGTGCGGATGGCGTGCCGCGTGCCGGGCGTGGACGTGCTGATCGTCGGGCGGGGGGGCGGGTCCGCCGAAGACCTCTGGGCGTTCAACGACGAGCGGGTCGTCCGCGCCGTCGCCGAGTGCGAGGTGCCGGTCGTCACCGCCATCGGCCACGAGACCGACCTGACCCTCTCGGACTTCGCCGCCGACGTGCGCGCCCCCACCCCCACGGCGGCGGCGCAGATCGTCGCCCCGCCCGTCGCCGAGTTGCGGGGGCAGGTGACGGGCCTCCTCGATGCGGCCTCCCTCGCGCTGCGGCGTCGCCTCTCCGACGAGCGGCGGCGGGTGCAGGTCTGCCTCGACCGCGCGGCGTTTGCCCATCCCCTCGCCATGACCGCCCGCCACCGTTCGGAGGTGGAGCGGCACGCCGCCCGCCTCGAAGGGGCCATGCAGAGTCTCCTCTACCGCCACCGCCAGCGCGCCCTCGCCGGGGTGGGGAAGCTCGATGCGTTGAGCCCGCTCGGGGTCCTCGCGCGGGGATATGCCCTCGTGCAGAAAGAGGGCCGGGTCGTCCACAGCGCGACACAGGTTCGTCCAGGGGAGGCGGTGGACGTCCGGCTCTCGGACGGGGAGCTCCACTGCGAGGTGAATGCGGTCACATGGACCCGGCGCGGCTACGGGAGCGCCGTCGAGAACGGCTACGGGAGCGCGGGAGAAACAGAGGAGAGTTACCGCCTGGCCGCTATCCCCCTGCCGGACGAGGAGGAAGCGAATGGAGTCTGAATTCCCGGAGAACGCCGGGGTAAAAACGAACGGAAACGGTAAACCCTTCGCCGGAGATGCTGCTTCCCCGGCTCCCCTCCCTTTCGAGGAGGCGGTGGCGCAGCTGGAGGCGGTCGTGCGGGAGCTGGAGGCGGGCGAGATCTCCTTGGAGGCCGCCCTGGCGCGGTTCGAGGAGGGCGTGCGGCTCTCCCGCCACTGCATCGGCATCCTCGATTCCGCTCAGGGCCGGATCGAGCGGCTGACGGCGGAGCTGAACGGCGAGCCGATCCTTGAACCCGCCGAAAACGAGTACGGCGCATGAACCTCCAAACATTTGAACGGATAGCCGGCTACGGGTTTGCTCCTCCCCTCTCCTGGGTAAATTTTGAGAACCGTTAGATCGTTAGCGGCGGAAGATGCAGATCCTCCGATTCCGGGGTCCTTCGATCCCGGATCCTCGGATTCGCTATAAACTGAGTCTGCGCTCCCGAAGGCATGTGAAGGAAAGGGAGGAGGCAGCCATGCCGGACAGAGAGATGACCGTCCAGGAAGCCGGTCGCAAGGGAGGCAAGACGACCGCGAAGCGCCATGGACACGAATTCTACGAAAAGATCGGCAAGAAGGGGGGAGAAGCGCGGAAGCAGGCGCTCGGCCCCAACGGCTACGAGGAATTGGGCCGTCAGGGCGGCCAGAAGGTCCGCGAGCTGATCGAGAAGGGGAAGCGGGCCGGAGACTGAACCCCCCCGACGAACCGTTGCTCGATGAGCGTGTGGGGAACCTGGGTTCCCCACACGCTGGAAATCGGAGGACTCTCCTCACCCCGAATCGCTGCGCCGCAGCTCCTCCAGGATCTGGCGGACGCCCTGCGCCATGATCTCCCGCGAGAGGCAGGGAGCGCCCGGCTGTCGCGCCGCCTGCTCCGGCAGCAGCGGCAGGTGAACGAAAACCACGCGCGGGGCCCCTCCCGCTTGATCGGCCCGGTGCAAGCTCCGATAGTAGAGATGATTGCACACGTAATCCCCCGCGTCCCGGCTGACAGTGGCAGGAATCCCGGCCTCCCGCAGGGCCGACTCCAGGGAGAGGGCCGGCAGCGGCGTTTCATAGGCGAGCGGCTCGCCGGGCAGGATTGGCGCGTCGTCCTCGCAAGGGGCGAGCTTTCCCCGCCTCCATTCCCGCTCCCTCCGGGTGTTGTGCGCGTACCGCTCGATCCGGATTGCCGGGCCGCCCCCCTGCCCCAGCGACAGGAAGAGATCGGGCTGAAACTCGTCCCACAGCGGCCACGCCGTTTCCACGTCCGGCCCGAACGCCACCGGCAGTTCCGCCGTGACGATCTTTACGCCCTTCGGCGGGTCCGCCGCCACCGCCCGCGCCACCTCGGCGGACGGGTTGAGGGTCTCTCCCCCAAACGGCTCGAACCCGGTGAGCAGTACTTTCAAGCGGATCTCCTTTCACCGCAGAGACCCCAACCCCGTGTGTGGGTGTGTGGGTGTGTGGGTGTGTGGGTGTGTGGGTGTGTGGGTGTGTG
>JAHWJO010000391.1 GCA_019348365.1 Armatimonadota bacterium
CCCCGGCTCGGGTTCCTCTCCCTCACCGGAGTGGAGGTCGCGCCGGACCTCTCCAGCGCCCGCGTCTTCGTCAGCGTGATGGGGGACGAGACCCAGCAGTGGGATTCCATCACCGTCCTTCAGCGCGCCAAAGGGTTTCTCCGCACCGAGCTGGCCCGGCGGGTCCGCTCCATGCGCCACATCCCGGAGCTGATCTTCAAGCTCGACACCTCGATCCAGACGGGCGCCCGCGTCTTCGAGCTGCTGGAGCAGGTGAAGCGAGAGGATGCGGCCAGAGAGACAGCCCAGGCCGACGAAGAGCCGGTTCATGTGGACGAGGAGGAAGAGTCCGCCGGTTCCCCGGCCCATGGGAAGGCCGATTGAGCGGTAACTTCAAAGCCGGACACGATCTGCTGCGGAAGGCCGGAACCTTCTTCATTACGGGACATGTCAACCCGGACGGCGACGCGGTCGGCTCCCTGCTGGGGCTGGGCCACGCGCTCATGGCCGCAGGGAAACGGGTCACCATGGCGCTTCAGGACCCGGTCCCCGCGTCCTGCCGGTTCCTCCCCGGATCCGAGTTGATCCAGTCCCCGCCTGTTTCCGGACCTTTTGATCTCGCTGTGGTGGTGGATTGCGAGGGACCGTTCCGCGCGGGCGTGCTGGAAAAAGTCGTCAAGAAGAGCCCGAAGGTGCTCGTCATCGATCATCACCTCTCGAAGACCCATTTCGGGACGGTAGAGATCCGAGACACCTCCGCTGCCGCCACCGGCGAGATCCTGACGGATTTCCTTCATGCGGGCGGCTATCCCATGACGGAGGCCATCGCGCAATGCCTGATGGCCGCGATCATCCTCGATACCGGCGGCTTGCGTTACCCCAGCGTTACGGTCCGGACCCTGAGGACCGCCGCCGTCCTCCGCGAAGCGGGCGCGGACCTCCCCCGCATTTACCGCGAGCTGTTCGAGAACCGGTCCTTCCCCTCGGTCAAGCTCATGGGAATCGCCATGAGCAACTTGGAGCGCAGCGCATCGGGCGAGATCGTCTACTCTTGGCTCAGGCGGGAGGATTTCGAGAACGCGTGCGCGGGGGACAACGACACGGACGGCATCAACATCCAGCTCATGAGCATTGAAGGAGTAGAAGCTTCCGCGCTCTTTCGCGAAGGACCGTCCGGCGGAATACGGGTGAGCCTCCGCAGCCGGGACCGCCTCGACTGCAACGCCGTCGCCCGCGCGTTCGGAGGCGGCGGCCACCTGCGGGCCTCCGGCTGCACCGTGGACGCCCCCCTCCCCGAAGCGATCCGCCAGGTCGTGGATGAAATGGAAAAGCGGCTTTACGCGGAAACGCCTGACGAATTACCGTGAACGGCATCCTCAACCTGAACAAACCGCCGGGGATCACCTCGCACGACTGCGTGGCGCGGATCCGACGGGCAGCGAAGATGAAGCGGGTGGGGCACGCGGGCACCCTCGACCCGATGGCGACGGGCGTCCTCCTGGTCTGCCTGGGACAGGCGACCCGGCTCTCCGAGTACCTCATGGGGGGCCGCAAAGTCTACCGCGCGGAGATCACCTTCGGGATCACGACGGACACTCAGGACTCCTCCGGGCGGCCTCTGGAAGAAAACGATGCCTCCGGGGTCACGCCGGAGTCGATTGCCGGGCTGCTGCCCCGGTTCACCGGCGATCAGTTGCAGGTTCCCCCGATGGTGTCCGCCCTCCACTACGAGGGGAAGCGGTTGTACAATCTCGCGCGGCAGGGAATCGAGGTGGAGCGCGCGCCGCGCCCCGTGACGATCTACCGGCTGGACCTCCTTCACTTTACTCCCGGCGAGCATCCGAAGGTGGTCGTGGACGTGGAGTGTTCCCCCGGAACCTATATCCGCACCCTGGCGCACGATCTGGGGGCAGCGGCGGGCTGCGGCGCACACATGTCCGCGCTGGAGCGGCGCGCCTCCGGCGCGTTCAGGGTTGAGGAGGCCGTGACCCTCGAAGCGGCGGAGGAGCAAGGCCGCGCCGGAACCTTCGAATCCCTCCTCTCTCCGATGAAAACGGCCCTCGCCGGTCGCCCGCTAGTTGAAGTCTCGCCGGAGCAGGTGGACGCCCTGAAGCAGGGCCGCGCTCTCTCCGCTCCTAAAGCCTGTGAGGGTACGGATCTCGTCGGGTTGACCGGGCCGGGAGGGGATCTGGTCGCGCTCGCGAGGCCGGAAGGGGAGCTGCTCCGGCCCTTCAAAGTGCTTCTCGGCGCGTGAGGGTGGTTGACCCCGGTTCGTGTCTCTCCTCACAATAATTGCGGAAATGAATCCGAGTCATATCAAATGAGCGCCCTGTGCGGTGGGAGTGAACTCCTCCGCTGCCCAGGGCCCGGCCCTCTGCCTTCGGGCATTCACCCGCCTTCGGCCCAGTGTCGGCCTTCGCCGACACCCCTGAATCCATTGAAGCCAGACAGAGACCAGACAGAGACCAGACAGAGACCAGACAGCGAAATGGGGCTCCATTCCATTTCCGTTTGGTTTTAGTCATTCTGCAACCTCACCCTCATTCACTGTGCCCGATGGGAAACTTCCCTTGACCCAGATTTATGACGATATCCCCGCATCCCCCCTGTCCGGCGACGGGCGCGTCCTCGGCATCGGTGTGTTCGATGGCGTTCATCGGGGGCATCAGGCGGTCGTTCGGAAAGTGAAGGAACTCGCGGAGGAGCGTCAGGCGAAGTCCCTCCTCCTGACGTTCGACCGGCTGCCGGAAGAGTTGCTGCGCCCGGAGACCGCCCCGAAACGGCTGATGGGATTGCAGGAGAAGCTGGACGTTCTGGCGGCGCTCGGGCCGGAGGAGATCATGGTCGCGCATGTGAAGCCGGAGCTTCTGGGCCAGGAGCCCAGTCAGTTCGCCGTCGAAACCATTCACGAGAAGCTGCACCCCCGCGTAGTGGTTGTGGGGGAGGATTTCCGGTACGGGCGCGGAGGGAAGGGGAACATCGAGACGCTGACGGCGGATGCAGCGCAGAACGGCTTTGAAGTGGTCGTCGTGCCGCCGGTCCACTGGAACGGAGAGAAGGTTAGCAGCACCCGGATACGCACTCTGATATCAGAGGGGAGCGTTGACGGGGCGGCGGACCTCCTCACCCGCCCTTACCGCCTCTCCGGCAGGGTGGTTACCGGACGGCAGCAGGGCCGATTGCTGGGCTTTCCCACCGCGAATGTGGAGGCACCTTCGTCCCATCTAATTCCCGGTCACGGGGTATACGCATGCCGCGCCTTCGGGGACGACTTCGCGCGGGATGCCGCCGTGAACATTGGGGTTCGTCCCACTCTGGCTGAGGGGCAGGGGGTCACAGTCGAGGCGTACCTGCTGGAGTTTGAAGGGGACCTCTACAGGCAGGAACTGCGCCTGGAATTCATCGCGCGGCTGCGTGGGGAGCAGCGTTTCCCGTCGCTCGACGCGCTGAAGGAGCAACTGGCGCGGGACGTGGAGGAGACCCGCCGGCTTTTGAGTCCCGCTTGAGAGTTGGAGTTCGCCCTCACCCCAACAGCTCCATCGCCTTCGCGTGAAGACCGGGGCCGGTGGCGCAGAGGAGCTGCGGGCGCTCGATCATCTCCGGGTCGAACACGGGACGATGGCCCTCCAGGTCGGTGATGACGCACCCCGCCCGTTCGGCGATCATGACTCCCCCCGACAGGTGCTCGGTGCCGGGGAGGTCGTAATGGAAGTAAACGTCCGCGAGGCCGTCGGCGCAGTCGGTGAAGCCCGCCGGTCCCCCGTTCGGGACGATGCCCCGGAACGCCTCCACCAGGGGCCGGTACTGTTCCGCCGCCTGGAAGAGATATTTCGGTTTCAGCGCGTAGATTTCCAGCCAGCATTCGGAGAGGGGGCGTTCCGCCGGGGCTCGTAGGCTCGACCAGTTTGATGGTTGCATCCGGTCATCCACGACGGATCGGTAGGCGGCGTTCTCGTCACAGGCGTAGATCACCCGGCGCGGCACGTCCACGATGCACGCGCCCAGCGCCTCTCCCGCCTCGCCGTAGATCCCGACGCAGGCGTACCACCAGAGGGGGAGATTGTGGGCGTACAGCGCCGACCCGTCCAGGGGATCGGCGATCACGAAGACCCGCCGCCCCGCATCCAACCCCGCCCCCCCGGAAGGGGACAACTCCGGGCGATTTCCGTCCTTCAGGTACTCCTCAGAGAGGAAGGTGCCCGTGACGCGCCGCTCCTCCAGCACCCGGAGGATGGCCGCTTCCGTCTCGATGTCCGCCTGGATGGATGCGTCTTCGTGGGCGTTGATGAACTGCCCCCCTCGCGCGCTCGACGCATGGAGCTCCACGAGCTTGCGGGCGGCGGCGGTCGCAGCTTCCACGGCCACCGCCGCCCATGGGGAGGAGAGGAGGTTCAAGGGGATGCGCTAGCCCTTCGCGGCGGAGTCGCTTGCTTTTTTCTTCTCTTTTTTCACTTTCGGGAACTTGATCTTCGCCTTTTCCAGTCCGGCGGCCCATCGGATCCCGCCGATGATGTGCTCCTGGAAGCGCGGATCGTTCCAGACCTGCTCCCGGTGGCCCAGAGAGGTGTAGAAGACCCGGCCCCTGCCTTCCTGCCTCGCCCAGGCGACCGCGTAATCCTGATCGGCCCGCTTGCCCTTGCTCACGTCGATGGACTGGTTGTCGATCCCCAGCAGTACCCGCTTGTCGTCCCGCGACCAGTTGCGGAACTGGTAGATCTCGTCGGTGATTGCCGGAGACTGCCCGAACGACTTCAGACCGGGGAAATTCGTCTCCTCCACACGGACGGTGACCTCCTCATGCCAGGGATGTCCGTCGAAGTAGCCCCCGATCATCGTCCCGAATTCGGGCCACTTGTAGAAGGTGTCGGTGGCGGCGTGCATCCCTACGAACCCGTGGCCCGCGCGGAGCCAG
>JAHWJO010000392.1 GCA_019348365.1 Armatimonadota bacterium
CTGGAATTACTGGCAGGCCGGCCCCGGCGCGGTGGAGCTGACCCACACCGACGGCATCCGCTTCGCCGGGAACGTCTTCCGTAACCTGGGCGGGGTGGGCCTCAAGCTCGTCCAGGGCACCCACGCCACGCTCATCGAGCGCAACACCTTCCTCGACATCGGGGACACGGCGATCCTGATCTACACCGAACAGATCGACCCGGCGAAAGCCGACCTGCGTGACGCGGTGCTGCCTCGCGGGGATATCGTCCGCGACAACGTGGTCCGCCGCTTCGGGCGCTGGAACCTGGCGGCGGCGGGCATCTCGCTGGTGCTCGGCAAGAACTGCATCATCGAGCACAATGAGGTGGCCGACGGAGGATACGCGGGCATCACCGTGGGTTATTTCACCACGCACGGGTCGCCCTCACAGAACAACATCGTGCGGGGCAACCACGTCTTCAACGTGATGCGGGAGGTGGACGACGGCGCGGGCATCTACGTCTTCAACACCCATTTCGACTATTACGACAAGAAGAGCCGCCTCTACGTCGTGCGCAACTTCATCCACGACGTGAAGCGCGGCCCCTACACCGACTGGAACCCCATCGGGGGCATCTATCTCGACGAGGGAACGCAGGCGGTCGTCATCAAAGACAACGTCGTCCGTGACGTGGACAACTGGCTGCACTTCAACACCGGGGGCGGCCCGCAGCGCGAGACCCTGCCCGAACGCCAGACCATCGAGGGGAACACCGATGCGAACGCGGCGGTGGAGGCGGCGGCAGGCCCGCGAGGCCCGCGCCCGCCGCTCGCGCCACCGGCGGTGAAGCCCGCGCCTCGATTCCCCTCACCCAGGCAGCTCTACCACCTGCCCCTCGATAGTCCCCAAAAGGTTGGCCCGGCGGCGCTCCACGGCGAACCGAAATTCGATGAGGGCGCGCTGGCGCTCAACGGCGAGAGCCAGTGGCTCACCCTGCCGAAGGTCGATCCGGGCAACCGCTACACCGTGGCGATGTGGGTGAAGATCCCCGCCGGGACCACCGGCGAGCGGACCTTGATTTCCGGCCCCGACTTCCGCCTGATCGCCCACGTTGCGGGGGAGAAGGTGGAGCGAATCGAGAGCTGGAATAAGGTGAACCACAACGAGGGCGGCCAGGACGTATACCACCAGCGGAGCTATCCCGACCGCTTCCCCACCGGCGAGTGGGTCCACGTCGCCTGGACGGTGGACCAGTACCAGGGCGCGAACCGGATCTACCTCAACGGCGAGGACGTGACGAAGACCGACATCCGTTCCGGGCGGCACTGGCGGCCCGAGTTCGATACGAGCCTGGGCGTGGTGACGGTGGGCGCCCGTCCCGACGGACAGCGAGCCTTCAAGGGCCAGTTGGGCGAGGTGAGGATCTATGGCTCCTGGCTGCGACCGTCGGAGATCCGGGCGTTGGCAAAGTCCGGCAGGCGCGGCTAAATGGGAGCGGGGGTGTTTTCTCTCCGCCGAAAGGACGGCCCACTGAAGCACCCCCGCCCGAAATCCCCCATCGCCGCCCCAGGTTTCGGAGAAAGGTCTCCATAGGAGAGAATCTCGTTCCCGGTGGAGGAGCATAAAAGGGTTTGCCCGTTCTACCTCAAACTACAGAGAGTGGGAGAATTGGGACATTCTCGCCCGGATTGTACAGTCCCGCCTGATGCAGATCGGGCTCAAGAAACGGCCCGTTCTCCATCCCCTGGAGGATTAATTTATGCTTCCCGGCTTTACCATGGACCCCCTCCTGATCTCCGATGCCGAGGAGGATGCTCCCCGGCCCCGAAAGCCGAACGTCCTCGTCTTCTTCACGGACCAGCAGCGATGGGATACCTGCGGCTGCTATGGCGATACCCCGATGGACCTCACCCCCGTCCTCGACGGGCTGGCGGCGCGGGGGACGCTCGTGCGGCATTCCTTCACGGTGCAGCCCGTGTGCGGCCCCGCCCGCTCCTGCCTCCAGACCGGGATGTACGCCACTCAAACCGGCTGCTGGAAGAACGGCATCCCCCTTCCCCCGGACGAAACGACCCTCGCGCATTATTTCAAGGAGGCGGGGTACACCGTTGGGTACATCGGGAAGTGGCACCTCGCCAACACGCGCGACGAGCCGGTTCCCCCGGAGCTGCGCGGTGGCTACGATGATTTCTGGATGGGCGCGGACATCGTCGAGATCTTCTCCCAGCCTCACGACCTGAAGCTCTACGACAAGGACGGAAACCTGCACGTCCGTCACGGCTACCGCGTGGACGTACAGACTGATCTCGCTCTGGAGTACCTGGAGGAGCGTTCGGAAGATCCGGAGCAGCCGTTCTTCCTCTTCGTGAGCTACCTGGAGCCCCACCAGCAGAACGACTGGAACCGGTTCGTTGCGCCGGAGGGGTACGCCGAGCGGTACGCCGACCCTTACGTCCCGCCGGACTTGCAGGGGCTTGAGGGGGACTGGCCGCAGGAGCTTCCCGACTATTACGGGATGTGCAAGCGCCTCGATGAGAACCTGGGCCGGGTACTCGAAGCGCTCGCCCGGCTGGGGCTGGAGGAGAACACGATCCTCCTCTTCTGCAGCGACCACGGGTGCCATTTCCGCACCCGCAACGGGGAGTACAAGCGCAGCGTCCACGAGAGCTCCATCCGGGTCCCGACGGTCTTCGCCGGGCCGGGATTCGACCGGGGGACGATCATGGAGGAATTGGTCTCCCTGCTCGACTGGCCCGCTACCCTTCTCGACGCCGCCGGGATTCCCGTGCCCGACTCCATGCAGGGCCGCAGTATCCTCCCGCTGCTGGACGGGACGGCGGAGGACTGGCCCGAAGAGGTGTTCATCCAGGTCAGCGAAAGCCAGGTGGGCCGGGGGCTCCGCACGAAGCGATGGAAGTACGGCGTGACCGCGCCAGACAAGAAGGGGACGCAGGAGCCCGGCAGCGATACCTACGTGGAACAGTACCTGTACGACCTGGAGCGGGACCCTTACGAGCGGGAGAACCTCGCCGGACGCGCGGAGTACCGGGAGATCTCGGAGGGGCTGGCCCAAACGCTCAAGCGCCGGATGATACAAGCCGGGGAAGCCGAACCCGCCATCATGCCATGCGGGGAATCATTGAAGGCTTGCTGAATTGGTGGGAAGACTTTTTGCCTCCCCCCGGGCTTCTTCTGATACGATAGATCGTCTTCTAAATAGACCATTGATGACCGCATGCGCGGCATACCCGACAATGGTGTCGTTCCTTCCTTTTGAGGAACGGAGCAACTAACATCAAAGGCCAAACTGTAAAGTTTCAGGACATTATGAACGGTAGGAGGTAAAGAAGCAGGCGAAGCATACGGAAGACTCCATGAGACGCCAATCCCAAGGAGGACTCCCGTATGCAGATCCATGCTAACGCAACCACCAATCACAAGCAACGCCAGGCGATCCGTCACAGCTCCGAGAGCTGCGGTCAACTCGCCCAGCGGTATCACGTCTCGAAAGCGACGATCCACGCCTGGAAGCACCGGGACAACTTCACCGACCACAGCAGCCGCCCTCACACGAGCGACACCGCCCTCTCCAAAGAAGAGGAGCAGTTCATTCTCGCGTTGAGAGGGCACGACTACTCGCTGGACGACACGTTCGACGTGGCTCATTCGCTCTTGCCGCACGTTTGCCGTTCCAACGTGTATCGGACGTTCAAACGTTATGGAGTGAACCGGCGGGAGCAGCCGAAGCGAGAAGCCGGGACGTTCAAGGAGTATCCCCCCGGCTTCCTCCACATCGACTGCTTCTACCTGCCCCAGCTGGAAGGAAAGAAACGCTATTGCTTTCTGGCGGTGGACCGGGCCACCCGGCTGATCTTCCTGGAGGTCTATGAGCACAAGGACGCAAAGAGTGCCACCGACTTCCTCAAGAAGTGCCTGAACTTCTTCCCGTTTGTGATCGAGAAGATCCTGACCGACAACGGGCGGGAGTTCACGCTGGAGGGGTTCAGGAACCGCTACGGCCCCGCCAAGAAGGCTCATCCGTTCGACCTCCTCTGTCAGGAGCAAGGGATCGAACACCGCCGGACGAAGCCCTACACGCCCCAGACGAACGGCTTGGCCGAGCGGATGAACGGACTGACGAAGGAGAACACGACCAAGAAGAACGCTTATGCCGGCCCCCAGGAGATGATTGAGGACCTGAAGGGCTGGATGGTGCGGTATGACTTCTACCGCCCTCACCGACAACTCGGACGGAAGACCCCTTACGAAGCGGTCTGTGAGTGGCATAAGAAGGAGCCGCAACGGTTTCTCAGAGAGCCTTCCTCACTCCTCGCCTACCGCTCTTACCGTTCACAACCTCCTGAAACTTGACACCAAACGAACAAGCATCCATCGCAACATGTCATGTTCTGGGCAGTGACCCCTTCCACCTCTGTTATAGTTTTATCATAAATATTTCTGCTGCCACAGGCGGGACAGACGCCTTTATGGGTATCTCTGTTATAGACAGCTGCTTTATGGGCTTCTATTTGTTGCCGCTTGTAGGACTCTCTGAGTGCTCTGTTTTGCTCTTTCTGCTTTCTTTTATTTTCCTCTTCCAGAATCTTTCGTTGCTCCTCGTTTCTAACCACTAATGAGCAGCCGTGACAGTACTTCTGAGCACGAGACAGGGCATCCGGAATCTGTCGGTGACAGCGAGGACAATAGCAGGGGTTGGTCTTGTCTTTATCCGTGAAGTTATAACCACCGGAAGAACTGAAAGCCGGTTGAGATGCCAAAGGTTCAGCCTTCACCCCAGTAAATCTAAACCACTCTCGGCAATGAGGGCACCCCTGAATCTTTCCTTTATCTGTTTGAGTGGGTTATAGTGACCCCAAGAATTCGGACAGTAGTATAAGGTGGATGGAGCAGTCCCATT
>JAHWJO010000393.1 GCA_019348365.1 Armatimonadota bacterium
TATCGATACCTCTTGATAACCCCTCTCTCTATCCTTTCTATACACCCTCTAAGGGGTTGAATCCGCGATGATCCGCGTTGAAATCCGCGTGCCGAAGGCCCGCGTCCCATTCATCCAGATCCCTCTCAAAACCATTCCCATTCATCCAGATCCCTCTCAAAACCATTCCCATTCTGCTGCGCCGGGGGTATAATGGGGACAGTTTTTGCTGTATAAGGAGTACCCCGGCATGTTCGATTGGATTCACATTTTTCTTGACGCAAAGTCGTTCACCCGGCGTTACACTTGAGCGGGCTGGACCCCGGAGCTGGTCTGGCTCCATCAAACCGCCGATCTTCTCATCTTCCTCGCTTACCTGACGATCCCGTGCGTTCTCGTCTACTTCATACGAAAACGATGGAATGACCTGCCGCTCGGATGGCTCGGCCTGATGTTCGGGGTGTTCATCATCTCATGCGGGACCGGCCACCTGGTGGATTATCTGTCTAAATGGTGGCCCGCGTACCGGTTCATCGGATCGGTCAAGGTCGTCACGGCCCTGGCTTCATGGGCGACGGTGATCGCCCTCATCCCCATCATTCCCGCCGCGCTCCAGTTCAAGAGTCCCAAGGAGCTGGAGCGCCGGGTGGCCGAGCGGACGGAGGAGCTGGAGCGCCTGAATATGGAGCTGCAAAACGAGGCGTATGAGAGAGAACGGGCGCAGCGCGGCCTTCAGGAGGCGGACCGCCGCAAGGACGAATTCCTCGCCATGCTGGCCCACGAGCTGCGGAATCCGATGTACGCCGTCAATAACGCGCTGTACCTTCTGAAGCGCGGCGCGACGGATCCCTCCCAGCAGCGTTACCTCGACATGCTGGAGCGTCAGGTGAGTCACCAGTCCCGCCTGGTGGACGACCTTCTCGACGTCTCGCGCATCACGCAGGGGAAGATCGACTTAAACAAATCCGAGCTGGACCTGGGGAAGGCGCTGAAAGACGCGATTCAAACGAGCCGGGCGATGAGGGATGCTAAAAACCAGCAGGCCTCTTTTGAAGAGCCGGAGGAGGCGATCACGATCTACGCCGATCCGACCCGGCTGGAGCAGATTTTTACGAATCTCCTGAACAACGCCTCCAAATACAGCCCGGACGGCACCCCGATCCGCGTATCGGCAGCGACGGAGGGAGATGCGGTAAAGGTTTGGGTGAAGGACGAAGGCGTGGGGATCGATCCCAAACTGCTCCCGCACATCTTCGATCCGTTCTTCCAGTCGGAACAGACCATCGACCGCTCCCTGGGCGGATTGGGACTGGGACTGTCGCTGGTGAAAAAGCTCGTCCACCTGCACGGCGGCGAGGTAACGGCCCACAGCAACGGAATCGGGCAGGGCGCGACGTTCGAGATCTCGCTTCCCCGCTACCGCCCCGAAGCTCCCGGCGCGGCTCTCGTGAGAGAGGATTCCGCCGAGACGGTCGAGGAAGGGATGGAAAAGAAGCGGGTGCTCATCGTGGAGGACAATGCCGACAACCTCCAGACGATCCGGGACGTGGTGACTCTGTGGGGCTATCAGGCCGATGTCGCCACCGACGGCCGGCAGGCGCTGGAAAGGGCCGAGCAGTTCACGCCTTTTATCGTCCTGCTGGACATCGGGCTTCCGATCCTGAGCGGCTACGAGGTGGCCCAGAGGCTGAAAGCGGAGCCGCATCCTCCCGTGATCATCGCCCTCACCGGGTACGGCCAGGAAGCCGACCGTAAGAAGGCGCTCCAATCGGGATGCGACTATCACCTGACCAAGCCGATTCCCCTCCCCCAACTGGAAGATCTCATGCGAGCCGTATCCAAATAACGGTCCCATGCTGAAGTAAAGCCGAATCACGGGGCGGGCATGCGCGTTCGCAGCCCGCCCCGTTTTTCATGGGCACTATTGAGTGGGTTGCTTAGGCCCGGCGATCCAAATCGCGGCTCCAAGGGCACGAAGTCGGCCTGCGCCGACGTTCACCCCAACCGTATACTCGCACATTATTGATAATGCTCAAATTTACGAGCGATGAGGAGCGGCTTTCGCGTGGCGCTTCCGAGGGTTCGCTGAGGGTTTTACGGGAGGGGGTGCGGCGAGGTACTCGACGACCGCTTCCCGGCAGGCGAGGGTGTAGGCGCGCTCCCAGTCGCCCTCCGAGAGGGCGTCCTGCCGGTTCATCGGGGCGGCGTAGGCGATCTGGCGGATGTGCGGGACGGTTTCCAGGCTTTTCATCGTCGGTTGGAAGAGAGAAAACGAGTTGTTCCAGGGGTGGGAGGAGAGCCTACGCCGCAAGCGGGAGGGAGGGCAAGTGACGAAGGGCTCTCCTCTATCGGACGGAAAACGAACATCAGTTCCCGTCCATTTCTATTATATCAGCCTCTAAACGGATCTCCAAATCCTGAAGCCGGATGATCACGTCCACCCGGAATCAGCAGGCCCCGGGGTCCCCATCATCCCGGCGGAACCGGAGCGAGCGAAAGCCTCATTCTTCAATGATGTTCAGAGGCAGGCGCTCCCAGTACCCCTGAAGCTCCGTCGAGCGCCAGCCTTGGTAGATCTCCGGCCAAGCGTGCCGCGCGTAGTGCGGCAGCAGCGATCCTCGCGTGACGGGGCCGCTTATCGGCTGATACCGGTAATCGACGGAGAGGCGGAGGCGGTCCCGGCTGCGGTTGGGGACGGCCTTATGGACCGCGTGGCTGTGAAACACGAGAACGTCTCCCGCCTGAAAGTCGCCGGTGCGCCACTCGAAGGGGAGGGGGGCCGTGTCGATCCCCCGTCCTCCCGCGCCTTTCGCGGGATGGGTCTCATAGATCCCGGCCTGGTGAGACCCCGAAAGGATCGCCAGGCTCCCCAGCTCCTCCGGGCAGTCTCCCAGGGGAATCCAGGCGGTCCAGGTGTCCGGCGTTCCCCGGATGTGGATGTAATCCTGGTGGGCGGGGGTGGTGAACTCTTCGTTGGCGGGAAAGATGATCCGCGCGATGTTGCGGGGATGCACGAGCGTGGGCTCTCCGAAGAGGCGGTCGTACATCGCGACCAGCGCGGGCTCATGGGCGAGGGCGTGGAAGGCTTCAAGGCGCTGGATGCGGTCGTAGACGGCCATGAACTCCGGCTCCGGCTCGACGAGCTTCCTCCCCGGCGCGACGATTCCCTCCAGCGGATCGCTGCCCGGCGCAAGCCAGCCTGCTTCCGCGCAGAGGTCGAGGATCTGCCGGCGCAGGTCCCGCAGGCGTTTGGGCTCGATCAGCCTGCGAAAGAAGAGGTAGCCGTCCCGCCCGGCGCGGTCGCGGAGGGCTTGGGGGTCCTGAATCAGATCGCCGGAATCCTGAAAATCTTTCATGGCGCGGTCCTCCCGAATGCGTTCATGGTGCGGTCCTCCCGGAGGGCGGAAAGCGGAGCCGCCTCCTGTCTCCCCTCTCTCTTCGCGCTGCCGCCGTGCCCTCCTGCGAACGAGGAGAGGCGGAAAGAGAGCCGTCATCACTCGTCAGGGGTTACATTTAGCGTGCCCGGCGACTCAAGTCGCGGGCAACAAAAGCGCAAAGTCGGCCTGCGCCGACTTCAGGCCCACCCTCTCATGCAAATAGTACATGCCGGGGGTAAAGTCGCCGGAGGGCGACTTCGTGCCGTTATTGCCGCGAATTCATTCGCCGGACATTCACTTCATCGGTCCACCGACAGGGAAAGGCGGTCCCCCAGGGTGGCTCGATGGTTCCGATGTTGGACTCAGCGGGGGGCGTCGCCAGGGTGAGCAGGAGTATCCGGAGGGAGAATCGGGTAAAAGAGATGCACCGTATTCGGGAGGAAGCCGGGAAAAGGAATGGGAACCGGCTCCTGTCCTGAGACGATCTATAAATACAGAACATCCGTGGAACCACTGGAGGATAAAAATATGAACAGTCGGATGACCCGAATCAGCGCCTCTCTTGCGGCGGTCGCCATGACCGGATCCCTGGTCCTCGCGCCGGGAGTCGCCCACGCGAGCAAAGAGGGCCGCAAGAACACGACCATCGGCCTGGGCGCGGCGGCGGCGCATCAGCTCCTCAAGGGGAAAACCACCAACGCAGTCCTGCTGGGGGCCGGGGCGGCCTACGCCTATAAGCGGTACAAAGATGCCGACTCGGCAGAGAAACGCCAGAGACGTTCGGCCACCTACCGCTCGAATACCACCCGCTCGCGGACGGCGAACGGGACCACCACTCGAACGCGGACCACGACGGCCCGGAACCGCGTCGGCGCGGCCAGCGCATCCGGGCGATACTTCCCGGAATCCCGGACCACGCACGTTCCGAACGGGAGCTACTACTTCACGGGCCGCATCCTCAATGATGCCTCCGAGCTGACAAACCGGTACGTCACGGTGGACCACAACGGCGTGATGCGCCGGGTGTACGTGCCGAAGAGCGCCCCCGTCCTCCACGCGGGCCAGAACATGAGCATGCACGAGCTTCGCAAGGGCGACCTGGTGCGGGTGCTGGCGGTGCGCGCGAACACCGACCGCTGGAACGCCAGCAAGATTGAGCTGCTCAACGCCGCGAACGTGAACGCCGATATGACCGAGCGCGACCGCTTCGGGGATCCGTACGTCCGGCGCGGGGGATCCAATTCCACCGTTCCCGTCGATGTGACGGACGTGGCGGCCCGCTATAACGGGACGGGCGTCGTCGAGCGGATCGCCGCCGATGGCCGCAGCTTCGATGTCCGCGTGGGCAGCACCATCCGCACGGTATTCGTGGACAACGCGGACTTCCGGGGCGTGGGCAGCGCGATGAGCCTCCGCGAAGGCGACCGCGTGCGGGTCACGGGCGAGGTCGATGGACGCGACGTGATCGCCCGGGACGTGGTACTCGTCCAGTAAAACAGGGGAGGGAACATAT
>JAHWJO010000394.1 GCA_019348365.1 Armatimonadota bacterium
ACCGCATCGCGCGGGCTGAGCCAGTGGTCGGCGACGCGCGGGTGGAAGAAATGTGGGTCGTCGAGGGTCTTGAACCATCCGATCCGAATCCCGATGAACTCCAGCCCGTGCTTCTCGTGATAGAAGCGGCCCAGCGCCTCCCCGAATGCTTTGGTGGCCCCGTACATCGTGGAGGGGCGGACCGGGTCGGTGGCCTGCACCGTCACATGATGAGGGTAGATGAGCACCGTCTGGCAAGTGCTGGCGAACACGATCCGGCGCACCCCGGCCTCGTGGGCGGCCTGATAGGTGTTGTAGAGCCCGACGACGTTGTTCGGCACGAGGTTCTCCACGAACGGCGCTTCGTCGGAGGTCGCGGCAAGATGTACGACGACCTCCATCCCCTCCATGGCGGATTGCAGGGCGGCCATGTCGGTCAGGTCGCCGCTCCGGTGATCGGGGGAGTCGGGGACCGGCTTGATGTCGTAGGTGCGGAGATCGTACCGCTCCCGGAAAGGAGGGACCAGCGTCGGGCCGATCCGCCCCCCCGCGCCGGTGAGGAGAACCCTGAGCTTCTTCATGGGGCAAGGCTTTCTAAGCGATGAGACGGTCGAATGGGACGCGGAGCTACGCTACGCGGATCGGAACGGATCCGCGCAGATTAAATGCTTTTGGAACCGCAGATGAACGCAGATACACGCGGATAACCGCTCACCTCTGAAGATGGTGGATAGAAGATAGAAGATTGCAGGGGCGGTCTATCTTCCATCCTCTATCTTCTATCCTCAAGGGGTTCATCTGCGTGTATCTGCGTTCATCTGCGGTTCCATAGGGGTTCAAGGGTTTCTCTGCGTCTCCGCGACTCTGCGGTTCATTTTCTCAATCTAGCCGGGGAAAAGCTGCCCCCCGCCGTCCACCCGGAGCACCTGCCCGCTGATGAACCGGCTCTGATCGCTGCAGAGGAACGCGATAGCGTCGGCGATCTCGTCCGGATAGGCGCAGCGGGCGAGCGGGATGGAGCGGTCCACCGATTCGGGCTTCACGCTGCGGGTGTTCATAAAGCGGGCCGTCACGGTGTTGCCGGGACTGATCGCGTTGACGCGGACCCCACTGGGCTGAAGCTCTTTCGCGAGGCAGCGCGTGAACTGGATCACGGCGGCTTTGGCGACGCTGTACGCCACCCCGACACCGACACCCATGTGCGCCGCGTTCGAGCCGATGTTGACGACCGAACCCCGCTTCCGCTCGGCCATGCCGGGGCAGACGGCGCGGCAGGTAATCATCGTGCCGATCAGGTTCCGGTCGAGGATGGCGCGGAGATCCTCCATGGGGATGCCGAGACCGGTGTTCGGCTGGGGCTTGCCCCCCTTCGCCGCGATGTCGCCCCCGGCGCAGTTGACGAGCACGCTGATCGGCCCGAGGGTGGACTCGATCCGCTCCGTCATCGCCAGAACGGCGGCCTCATTCGCGATATCCCCGATCACCGGGGCCACCTGCGTCTCGAACCGCCCGATTCGCTCGGCTACCTCGTCCAGGTCTTTGAACTCGCCGAATTCGGCGGGGGCCAGGGAATGGATGTCGTGAACGGCGACGTGCGCGCCGAGCTCCGCCAGGCGCTCCGCGATGGTGAAGCCCATCCCGCGCCCCGAGCCGGTCACAAACGCCACTTCGTCCTTTAAAGGTTTATGCATAAGTTCTGTCAGATATGGATAAAATTTTTGTCAGCCGGATCGGTCATCCGGCCCGGCGGGCAAACTGGGGATGATAGACTTCGTTGAAGAAGCGGCGATGCTCCGGAGTGAGGCTGTCCAGCACCTCCGGTGAGACCGTCGGTTTGTGATGGCGCACGTTGATATGGTTGTACGCGCAGAAGATCGCGATGCGCGGGTTGTCGGAGTTCCGCCACGTATCCGCCGAGTGGCGCACCGCTTCGGAGAAGACCACCAGCGAGCCGGGGGGGCAGCCATAGCTCTCCCACAGGCCCGAGTCCCGCGCGTCGATCTCCGGAAACCCCTGGCGGATGTTGTAGTTTGCCTTGTGGCTGCCGGGAATGAAGCAGGTGCCGCCCCGATCCCTTTTCACCTCCGCCAGTTCCCACACTACCCGCGTCATGCCGGCGTAGATCCGCCCGTCGTGGAAGTTGTAGGCGTAGTTCGGATTCGTCGTGCGGCCCCCGGCGTGGGGGCTCCAGGGGCTTTCCTCCCCTTCCCGGCAGCTCAGGAAGATGTTCTCCAGCCGGATCTTCTCCACGTCCTTGTCGATCACGTCGAGGAGGACGTCCATCACCGCCGGGTGGTCGATGTACCGCTCGAAGACGCCGCCGGGGAGCTGGCGCTCGTGGGGCGGCAGCGACCCCGGATCGCTCCTCTGTCGCAGGACGAACGATGTCAGCTCCTCCACCTCGTCTTCGGAGAGCACGGCGGGCTTGACGATGTAACCCTTCAAGTCGAAGATTATCTTCTCGGCTTCGGTCATCACGCCTCCTTTTGCGGGGGAAGAATCACGGCAGGAGCTTCCTCATCGGCAGACTCGCCTTACCTCGTGGGCTGACGCTCCGGATGCACCAAAAGACGGGGGGGCAATCCGTTGACGGGCGTGGCGTGGCTTCGGGCATCTCCCCGGCGCCCCTGACAGTCATTCTTGCTGCAGAACCGGCTTCCCCCTAAAAATACGCGTTCTTTGCCCGAATCGGGGCCGCATGGGTTGCGTCGGGGGCAGTTTTCGTCATACGTCTCGTTGTTATAGTTGGCGCACTCCTCCGGGACCTTCCCGCATTCAGCTGCTCGTCGGGCGTCTTCCAGTGCGGCGAAGGGGTGTGTGCGCGGTCCATGTAGGCCGCGAGCTTCTTCACGATGCTGGGGTTCCGTTCGGCGATATTGCGGGTCTCGCCGGGGTCGGCGCTGAGGTCGTACAGCTCCACCGGGCCGCCGATGGGCTTGCGGACGGCTTTCCATCGGTCCATGCGGGCCGCCTGCGAGGTGCCGCCCTCATAGAATTCCCAGTAGAGGGGCCGGGTCGGCTGCCGCTTCCGGTCCTTTCCGAGGAGCGTCGGCAGGAGACTCTCGCCGTCGTTCTTCGGCGGCTTGACCCCGGCGATCTGCGCCGCCGTCGGCATGATGTCGGCGAAGTACCCGATCCGGTCCGTCACCGACCCCGCCCGGATTCTCCCCGGCCACCGCGCGATCATCGGGACGCGGATGCCCCCTTCGTAGAGGTCCCGCTTGATCCCGCGCAGGATGCCATTCGAGTCGAAGAAATCCGGGTTATGGCCCCCCTCCCGGTGAGGTCCATTGTCGGAAGTGAAGAGGACGAGGGTGTCGTCGTCGATCCCGTTCCGCTTCAGCCGGTCCATCAGCCGCCCGATGTCGCGGTCCATCCGGGTGATCATCGCAGCGAAGGCTTTTTCGGACTCCGGCCAGTCCCGGTCGGCGTAGATCCCCAGGTCGGGCACCTCCATCCCTTTCGCCTTTGCTTCGTTGTTCGTGTGAGGGATCGTGTAGGCGAGATAGAGGAAGAACGGCTTCTCCCGGTTCCGGTCCACGTAGTCGAGGGCTTCATTTGTGAACAAATCGTGGGTGTAGTCCAGCTTTTTAGAAGCGACCCCCTGCCCCACTTTCCCTTCGTTCGGCACGACGTTGCGGAGCTTCACCCGCTCCTCGTTGCGGAGGAGGAAGGTGGGGTAATAGTTGTGCGCGTGGGTCTGGTTGAGGTAGCCGTAAAAGCTGTCGAAGCCCTGCTTCGTCGGGACGCCGGGGGTGCCCTCGTCGCCCAGGCCCCACTTCCCGACCAGGCCGGTCGCGTACCCCGCCGTCTTCATCACTTCCGCCACCGTTACGTCTTGGGGACGGAGGGGGACCCGGGCGTTGCCCCGGACTGTCGTGTGGCCGGTGTGGAGGCCGGTCATCAGCACGCTCCGGGAGGGCGCGCAGACGGGCGACCCGCAATAGAACTGGGTGAAGCGCATCCCTTCCCGCGCCATCCGGTCGAGGTTCGGGGTCTGGATGCGCTTTTGCCCGTAGCTGCCGAGGTCGTTGTAACCGAGGTCATCCGCCAGGATGAAGATGATATTGGGCTTGCGCGTGTCGCGGTCCTTTGCAGCAACGAGGTTGACGGGCAGGCACGCGGAGGCGGCGAGCAGGGGCGGAAGGAGCATCAATCGCGACTTGCGGCCCCCGTTCTTTATGGTGTTCATCCTGTTGATCGAGTGTTTCTTCAATCGTCCTCCGGTTCTTTTACAGAAGCAGATGACCATTGCCCTCGGCGGTTACAGCCCCGGCAGGGGAAAGGAGTCCCCGGTGTCGGCGATCCACGCGGCGAGGCGGTCCTGCAATCGCCGCCGCTCCGCCCCGAACCGGGTGTTGTGCGCGAGGTTCGCTTGTTCGTACGGGTCCTCGTTCAGGTTGTACATCAGCCACGGCTGGCCTTCCAGTACGGCGTACTTCCAGCCGTCGCGGGTGACGATCCCGCGCCAGGGGCGATCCGTGCTGTCGCCGTGGCGGGTGGGAATGACGAGTTGCAGGTACGCCGAATCGGGCGCGTCCCGCACCTCCCGGTCCCGTATTCGATGGCCGGAGTAGTCGGTTCCTTCCATTCCGTCCGGCGTGTCGATCCCGCAGAGTCCCAGCGTCGTTGGAGCTACATCCACATGGTTGAGGGGGACCGGTTTCCGTCCGGCGAGATGGGCATAGTGCGGAATGTGACCGCCGATAATGAATGGCACCTGGATCGCCTCCTCCCACGGGGCTGTCTTGCGGAACTGCCCCTACGAGCCGTGCATGTCGCCGTGGTCGGAAAAGAAGACGATGTGGGTATTGAATGAGAGCCCCACCTCATCCAGAGTGGTACGGATGCGTCCAAGGTTCCAATCGAGGTTCTCGATCA
>JAHWJO010000395.1 GCA_019348365.1 Armatimonadota bacterium
AGCATGAGAAGCCTTCTCGCTTTGCTCCCGGCTTCCCAGCGTAACGCCGGACGAGTTACGGCCTACACCACCTACATCTCTTATACCTCGGTGCCCGTCCCCCTGTTGCCTCCCTCCCCTGCCCTTCCGGCCTTCTTGTGCTCCACTCCCCCTATTCATTGCCGGGGAGTGAAGTCTATATTTCGAGAATCTCGCATGACGGGATTCAGTCGAAGGGGAGAGAGAGTTGAAGCGGTTCCTGTGGGGGGAGCGACGCCGGGGATGGGGGGGAGGCCGGATCACAAGCCAGCTGATAAAAGAATCGGAAGAGGTTTCCGTAAAGCGCCGGGATCATTCCGGGAAGCCGAAGGAGATCGCGGAAGCGGCGGAGCGGCAGCGCGTTGGTGATCGATGCGGCGGTATCGGGAGGCAATCGAAGCGCCTCGATCCAGAGGGAGGGGTCGCCATCATTGATACACTCCACCATACGGCCTTCCACGCCGGTCGCATGAGCTTCCCGGTCGAGGCAGAGGTACGCGTGTGCGTCCAGCGGTTCGAGGTGCCGTTCCATCAGGGGGCGGACCGCCTCCCAACTCAGGCCGCCGTTCGTGCAGCCGAGCGGCGGGAAGGCGACGGAGGTGATCCCCTCCCGTCGATACATTTCAGTGAACCGCTTCAGCCCCGCCTCGACCCACTCGATCCGGGAAGGATCTCTCCAGTGGAGCTTGGTAGGAAAATTCAGGACCCACGGTTCTCCATCGCCTTCAGGCTTATAAAGGTAAGGGGACCCGACGGCGACCGCTCCCAGGCGACACCGCGCGGTATAATCCTGAAACATCTCAGGGAAGCGGAGCTTGAATTCCAGCGCGAGCCCCGCGCCCATCACCCCGACGCAGTTGACCGTGTTCACGAGTGTCATGGCCGGGACGTTGAAGACCGTCGTATCGGTGAATTCAATCATCGAAGTAGAGGCTCCGGTTCACTTCGAGGTGGCGGTAACCGATCCGCTTTTCGCCGGGGAGTGGGGGGGTGACCCACAGGATCGACCGCACGGCGAGCTTCGTCGCTTCCGAATAGCAGTAGACCTTGAGGATCTCGCGGAGGGGCACCTGCCGGTACACGAGGGCTTCCGCGCAGCGCAGCCGTTTCCCCTCGATGAACGGAGTCCAGAAATGCGCGTGGAGGACGTTCCAGTGGAGGCGGTCCAGGTGGGCGGTGTCCCGGTAGAAGCGGGTCTCCTGCGCGGCGGCGTTGCCGTCGGTGAACAGGGTGTCGGGGTGGAGGAGCAGGCGGGAAGCGATACCCAGAATGACGATGGACTCCTGTTCGTCCCGCCTCGCGAACAGCATCGGGTTTTTCGGGGTAAAATAGAGGGGAACGTAATCATGGAGCGGGCGGCGGTTCGGGGCGACGCGCCGTCGCCGGAGTTGCACCTCCTCATCGGAGAGATCGGCGGCGACGACCCCCCGGCGGTGCGCCTCGTTGTGGGAGAGGAGCCCATGCGAGAAGAGGGTGGGCAGATTGATCAGATGAGTCAGGTGATAGAGATACTGGATACGGTGTCGCTGAATGTGCTGCATGAGCCTGATCCGTCCTGTTCGCCTCGATGCGTCTGCTGTCCGTGTAAAAGATTGTAACAGAAACTGCGATCGGATGTTCTCCATCCATTGAGGATCGGATCCATGATAACCAGGGAATTCGTTGGTGGAAAATCAATAAGGAAAACTTTCAATATCCATGTGTCCTGAGATCAAAGGATGCGAGAAGCATGGATACATACCCTGGGACTCCGTTCCCAATGCACATACAGGAATATCCTGCACATTGTCATGAAGAGTCACGGAGAGCGGGGAGAACTACGATCTGCTCGCATTCGTTGAGGATGCGCTGTGGCATCCACCATATTTATGAGGTTTACGGAATTGGGCGCCTCTCAGGTGAAAAGAAGCAGGAACTTCCTTTTTACCTGAAAGGATCATCGCGGTTCATCGGGGCGGCAAGCGGGATGCTGCGGCGCTCCTTCTCTTGAAAGGCCTGGGCAATGGCGATCATGGCTCCGAACGATTACCGGAACGTTGAACGAAGCGATTTAACCGGGATCGAATCCTTATGGAAGTCGTTGTGCCGGGAGAATTCGATCCGCGATATCCGATGTGCATATCCCGCGTTCCAGGCGTGGCGTTCCTGTTTTACACGGCTCGGAGAGGTGCAGACGCTGGTTGTGAACGATCCGGGCCGGGAAGCGATCCTCCCGCTGATGCGCCGGATGGAACATGCCCGTGGCCTCCCCCTGCGCGTCCTCACCTCCCCGAAAAACGATTACTGGCGGAGCAGTTACCCGATTGTGGGGGAGAACGTCGGCCCGTCACTGGAGGGGCTGCTTCGGCAGGCGTTGCGCCTCTCGGACTGGGACCTGCTGGAAATCGGCCCGATGTCCGGCGACTGGGAAGGCGTGGACGTTCTGGTGGAGGAGGCAAATCGCCTGTCTATCGCCTCCCGCGTCATAACCGATGATGTGCCCATCATTTGCGTCCGGGGTCAATGGGAAGACTATTACGCGGGCGGAAGCAAGAGTTTTCGGGAGACCGCCGACAAGCGCGAGCGGAGGATCGTTAAACGCCATGGCGAGCTCCGATGGGTCGAAATTCGAGACCCTCACCGATTAAAGGACGCGCTGGCCGAATTCTACCGCGTGGAGGGGAGCGGCTGGAAAGGCGAGCAAGGCACGTCCATCGACAGCGACCCCCGGACACAAGCCTTTTTTACGGAATTAGCCCATGCCGCCGCAGAAAATGGGTGGCTCCGGCTTTACCTGCTCTATTGCGAGGATCGTTGTATCGCGGCGCAGTTCGCTTTGTGCTACCGGCAGATCCTCTATCTCGTAAAGTTCGGTTACGATGCGGAGTGGTCCGCCTTCTCGCCGGGGACGCTGCTGTTGAAGCAGCTTATCCGGCGATCTTTCGAGGACCCTGAGATCGACCGGGTGGATTTCTTCTCCGCGATCAAGTATGAGCAGGATGCCTACAAGAAATACTGGGCGAGCGGGTTTCAGCCCTATACGACGGTCCAGCTCTTCCATCCCAAAAGCGTTCGCGCCGGCGTCTATTACCATGGCCTCGCGCTAAAGGGAAGGTTGTCGCGCCTCCGCCGCAGGATGCGTTGATTTTCGGATCTGAAACGGTCTCATGCGGATGAACCATCTCTGCAACTGTTTTTCAATATACTGCAACTTTCGTGTCTCTCCAACGTCACAAAAAGCAGTAAGATGGTGTCTCTGCCCGGATTTCTGTAGGAGAGAACATCCACCGGCGGAAAAATTTATCTTCCAAAAAAACAATTCTCATGATATGATGGAGGAAAGTATTCCAGTCGTTGATAGGAGAAGGCGAATCGTTCACGAGATCCTTGATTCTCGATCGCTCCTACCAACGAACACTTCCAGGAAACTTAAGCGATTAATGAACAAGCGTAAGTTTCTACACTTAGGCATGATGGGAGCGAGTGGCCCGAGCCATGATAGTTCCCAACACGGCAGGGGAACGGCGAGGGAAACGCCGTGCTCCCACTAACGGAGAAATAATGATCCTTCAAACACGTCTGACCATGGCTGTTTCGGCGGCCATGTTACTCTTCCCGCTTGCCGCGATGCAAGCGCAGGAGGTCCCCCTCAATCCTTATCCGCATCGAGAGAGCAAGCTGATCACCAGCTTCGAAACAAGTGTGGAGGACTGGACCAGCACCCCGCTGGGCAGCGAGGTCAACCTGGCCACCCAGAACACCGACCCGAAATTCGCCTCCCATGGGACGAAGTCCCTCAAGGTGGACCTGACCGGCAAAGGGGACTGGTGGGTCGACCCATGGTTCTCGGCCACTCTGACGGAGCCGGTGGATATCACGGGCTACCAGTACTTTTCCATGGACGTGTACGTCCCGCAGGGGTCTCTAATGCAGAGCGTCCCGGCAGAGAACAAGTGGCGCTGGTATCAGTACAACCTCGTGATGAACGGCAGCGACTGGTACGGCAACCGGGACATCAAAGAGGGTTGGAACCGCCTCGTCTGGGCGCTCAAACCCGAGCAGGATGGACAGGAGCGGCTCCTCAACACCATCAAGTTCCCCGGTGCGATGAACAAGGACCTTCCGTATCAAGGACCTGTGTACATCGACAATCTGCGGGTATGGAAGGGCCAACTCCCCGGCCTCAAGCAGGATGAAGTGCTGCTGACCGGGTTTGAAGATCCGGCGCTGGCGGACAACATCCAGAGTGGTGCGGCAAGCACCACCTTGATCGTGAACAAAACGGATCATCCCGAACACGTGAAGGATGGGAATAACGCCCTCGAAGTCGACATGACGGGCCAGCAGGGCTGGGGCGAGTATGCCATCACTACCCTGCCTCAGCCGGTGGATGCGTCCAAGGCGACGGCGTTCCTGGTGGACGTGTTCATCCCGGCGGGTCACCAGCCGACCGACTGGAATCAGAACGGGTTGCGGATCGACTATCTGGACCCGAATGACGAGACGAGGTCGCTCAACCTGAGCACGTTCACCCTCGGGCTGCAGAACGGTCAATGGGAGACGCTCGAACTGGCTGTGACTCCGGAGCAAGCGGCACAGATGAAGAAAGTGACCGGCTTCCGCTTTACCCGCAACTCGGATGGAGGTGCGGAGAAGGGCCAGTGGCGCGGGCCGATCTACTTCGATAACGTCCGGTTCGTGGTTCCTCCGGTGACGGGATGCAAGGGCGACGCGAACACCGACAAGGCCATCAACGTGGGCGATGCCGTGGTCATCCTCAAGCACTCCGTGGCCGCCCCGGGCAGCGCCGACATCCTGACGGGCAACGCCCTGGCGGCGGCGGACGTGGATGCGAGCGGCAC
>JAHWJO010000049.1 GCA_019348365.1 Armatimonadota bacterium
TTCGCGCAGGGCATGAGGTTAGCGACGGCCTACAATCCGCCCCGCCCGGTTGCGCCTCCCCTTTCGACTTTCGACTAGGCTTGCGACTTTCTCCATGTGGGATCGCTTTCTTCCCAATACGCCCACGTTTGACCCGATCCTCGCCGGAATGGCGGGGCTGCTCCTGCTCAACTTCCTGTGGGTCCTGGTCCTCAGCTTCCGCTTCCGCGCGCTGGGACGGCGGTATCGCACGCTGTTCCGGACCATGGCCGAAACCGATCTGGAAGGATTCCTTCGCGACTACCTGGAGACGGCCCGCGAGGCGCACGACCGTTCCGTCCGAGCGGCGGAGCTGGCGGAGACGCTGGCGGAGGCTCAGAAGAACGGCTATCGGCGGTCCGGGGTCGTTCGCTACAACGCGTTCAACGACACGAGTGGTCACATAAGCTTCTCGCTGGCGCTGATGGACGAGTATCAGAACGGATTCGTGCTCACGGGCATGCAGGGGCGGGGCGGCTGCAGCATTTACGCCAAGGCCCTTCGGGAAGGCGCCTCCGACATCCCCCTGACCGACGAGGAGCGCGAAGCCATTCGGCAGGCCCTCTCCCCCGCCCCAATCACCGAACCCACGAAAGGAAGCCGCTCCCGATGAGTCGCGGTCCTGCCCTTCATCATGAGTCGCGGTCCTGCCCTTCATCCGCGGGTGCAGGAACCCGAGAGGCGCCGTGGGGGAGAGGCGGCGCACGCCGGAGCCGGCCTGAAGGGCGGACGACCGTCGCCTTCCATCCTCCACGGAGGGCAGGCTGAAGGACGGAATCCGGGATCTCCGTTTTTAGGATGTTTACGATGGGAAAGATGTTCAGTTCCGGTTTCTGCTTCAGTCTATGCTACTGCTTCCAATGGTTGGCCTCTCCAAGAGCAAGCTTCCCCTTACGGCCCTGAGCAGGGGAACGGCTCGCCCATGACGATGTGACGCAGGATCAGCACCGCGTCCCCGATCGTGACCGTGCCCGTGCAGTTCACATCCGCCGCCGCAATCACACACCCGTTCGCCGGCGCCTCCAGATCCACCGTCACCCGCAGCACAAAGATCGCGTCCCGCACGTCCACCACCCCCTCTCCGGTCACGTCCCCTTTCACCCGCTCCGCACACCGCTGCACGTTCAGCCATCCCGGTGCGACGAGCCCCGTCACCTCCTCCTCCCGGCCTCGCGCGTCCGACACCACCGCCTTCACCGCCTCGATCCGATACGCCGTCCCCACCGGCGCCGATGGGGGAGCCGTCAATCGCAGCCGCAGCGCCTCCACGGGGCCGGAGATCGGATGAGCACTGGCCAGACTGACGTGCCAGGGGTCGTTCGGGTCCACGGCGAGGTTCCAGTCCGAGGTGGCCGGGGCGAGGGAGAAGGATGGGGCGGGAGCGGGTAAGCCGTCCGGCCCGACGGCGCGAAGGCGGAGGTCCAGGCCCGCCACTCCGGTCGAGGCTTCGGAGAGGGCGAGGGTGAGCAGCGCGGCGCCTCCGGGCTCGGCGGTGGCGTCGGAGAGGGTGAGGCGGGGCAGGAGGACGGTGAGGCGGACCGATGCGGGGGCGCTGTCAAGTTTTCCGTCGGAGGCGTTGAAGGTGAAAACGTCGGAGCCGGCATAGCCGGGTTCGGGCGTGTAGGTGAGGGTGGGCGGTGCGCCGGAGAGGGTGCCGTGGGAAGGCGGCGACACGACGGTGAAGGCGAGGGGATCGCCGTCGAGGTCGGAGCCGGAGAGGGAGACCGGGAGGGGCCGGTCTCGGAAGGAGGTGAGGGAAAGGTCCTGAACCACCGGAGCGTCGTTGACGGGCGTGACGGTGATCGAGACGGCGGCGGTGTTGCTGTCGAGCTGGCCGTCACGAGCCTGGAACGTAAAGCGGTCGGGGCCGTGATAATTCGGGGCCGGGGTGTAGGTCAGGTTCGGAGGCGTGCCGCTCAAGGTACCGTGCCGGGGGGGAGCCACGACGGAGAAGGTGAGGGGATCGCTCTCCACGTCCGTTCCCGCCAGGACGATCTCCTTCGGCGTGTCTTCGTCCAGGTTGACGCTCTGAGCCTGAGCGAGGGGAGCATCGTTGTCAGGCGTGACGGTGAGCGTGACGGCGGCGGTGTTGCTGTCCGCTTTCCCGTCGTTCGCTCTGTAGGTGAAGGAATCCGGCCCATGGTAATCCTTCGCCGGGGTATAGGTCAGGGCGGGAGCGACGCCGGTCAGCGTGCCGTGCCGGGGCGGCTCCACGATGGGGTAGGTGAGGGGATCGCCATCAATGTCCGTGGCGGAAAGCGTGAGGGGGATCGGAGTGTCTTCTGCGGTGGCGGCACTGAGATCCGTCGCGACGGGAGCATCATTCACCGGCACGACCGACAGGCTGACGGTGCCCACATCCACGGTGCTGGAGCCGTTGGCGACGCGGTAGGAGAAACTATCGGGGCCGTGGGAGTTCGGGGCCGGAGTGTAAGTGACCTGATTTCCGTTGAACGCGCCGAGGGTACCTTTCACGGGGGCGAGCGTCAGGCCATAGGTCAGCTGAGCTCCGGAAGGTGCGGAAGGAGGGGTCGGAAGGGTGATCGTTGTGGGGGTGTCTTCGTCGAGAGACGCGTCATGGATCTTGCTGAGGGGAGCGGGGCCGTTTTGATTCAGATAGGCGGCAAACGAAAGCAGGTCGGCGCCCTGGAGCAGCAGGTCCGTCCAACCGTCTCCGTTGAGATCGGTGGCAAGGATGAAGCGGTAAGCGCCGCCTGCGATGTACACGGGAGATTCGTGAGTGCCGTCGCTCTTGCCGAGACTGAGGGAGATCCCGCCTTGAGGGTGGAGGGCGGCCTGGTCCGAATTGCCGTCCTTGTTGAAGTCCGCCGTGACCGGACCGATGTTTTCATAGGTATAAGTATCTGGATATCCATAACGTAGTAACAACTTCTCTAACAAACGCTCGTTCTGGAATGTCCCATCCCCATTCCCGATATAAATTTCAGAAAAGTATGAATTGGAAGAAAAGTAAATTTGTGAAAAAAATCTATACAGCAGATCGATCTTGCCGTCTCCGTTGTAGTCCCCAACTGCTTTTATACTGCCGGTTGATCGGTTGGCAACATACACATTGGTTCCACTGCCAAGAAAGGTCCCGTCGCCATTGCCCTTCACCACATTGTAATATAACGGCGTTTGCGGTCCTCCTCCATGAAAGTAGATCACGTCCAGGTTCCCGTCATGATTAACATCGGTGGCTAAAAGTGATGCTGTGTCGATGAAGTAAATCCCATTCACATGGTGATACCGATCTTCTGAGAACATACCGTCCCCCAGGTTGAGGTTGGTGATGAGTGAAGGGTAATTTTGAATAGGAGTCCGTTCAGCTCCCATTCTGGCTTTATCCGGCAGGCCATCCTTATTGAAATCCGCTCTGATTTCCCGAGCGGTAGAGTCTTCTGCAGAGCGCGTCTCATACGCCTTCCCGAAGATCGCCTGAGCCGGTCCCTGTGAAGCCGCAAAACCGGAGGCGAGGAGCCCCAGAGCTGCAACGGCGGTTCGGGAGATTTTGAATATATATCCAGCCAAAGTCGGGATACTCCTTTGTTGAGAAGAACCGCAGTTCCAGTAGATATTCTTCGGGAGAAATGTAAGCTTCCGTAAACGGAAGCAAGCCGCCAATCTATTTGATGCTGGCCCTCAAGCTGCTGTTCTCCCCCAGGAGGGGGCGATCCTCTTGCTCACTTTCATTGTATCCGAAAAAAGAAAAGCCGGGGGGAATCTATAACGATTCCCCCCGGCTGAGAGTCTCATCTCTGCCCAACTTTTACGATGACGGCAGCGTACCAGTCCTGCCGTCATCGCTTTAGAGCGGCCTAGATCGGCAGGCCCACCGCCTTTCGGAGGATGGCGACCACGTCCCCCACGTTCACCGCGCCGTCCGCTTTCAGGTCCGCCAGCAGCAGCTCTTCCGCCGTGAGGGTCTTCACCTCCACGATGTGCTGCAAGACCCAGATCGCGTCCGTCACGTTCACCCGCGTGTCCCGGTTCACGTCGCCCGGCTCGCCCCGCCCGATCGTCACCGTCAGGGTCGCGAACTGCCCGTCCGGGTTCGTCACCGTCAGGGTCGTCGTGCCCCGGCTCGCCGTCGCCGGCTCGGGGACCGCCGCGCTGATCGCGCCGCCGTTGAGGTACGCCGCGCTCAATGTCCGGCTGCCGAGCTTCACCGTAGCGCCGGGGCTGAAGTCGCTCCCGTTGATGAGGAGCGCCCCCGGCAGGTCGAGGTCCAGCGCTTCCGGACTCGCCGCGGTGATCGTCGGAGGCGCCGCCCCGAGGGTCAGGTCCGCTTTGCTCGCGTCGCTGCCCGCGTTCCCGGCGGCGTCCAGCGCCGACACCCTCAGTCGCGCCGTCGCGCTCTTCAGCCCGGCGGGAACGTCCCAGGTCCATGTCCGCGCGCTGCCCGGCAGGTGGGTCTTGAGGGGTCGCCACGTCGCGCCGCCGTCGGTGGAGAGCTCCACCTGCTGGTCCGACAGGTCGTCCCCGTCCACCACCGTCCACGCGACGGTCTGCGCCCGGTTCGTGTGCCAGGTCTCGCCGCCCACGGGAGCGGTGAGGGCCACTTTCGGGGCCACCGCCGCGCCCGTCTTGCCCACCGCCGCGACGGACGGGGCGCTCGTGTGGACCACCGTCCGCCGTGTCGCCGGGTCGTCGGGGTTCACCACCTCGGTCTTCACGGCCACCACCTCGACCCGGTACTCGGTGTCGTTCGCGAGCTTCGTCAGCCGGAGGGAGGTCGCATCCCCCGCGCTCGCCGAAGCCTTCAACTCCGCTTCGATCCCGGTGTTCACGCCGTAGCGCACCTGGTACCCCTCGATACCCGCTTCCGGGCTGGGGGTCCAGGTGACCAGCAGGCTGTTCTCCGGACCGGGCTGCACCGTCACGTTCTGCGGGGCTGCCGGGGCCTTCGGGTCGATGACGGTGACCTTCGCCGACGCGTACTTCCGAACCGGCGTGGTCGTGCCGTCGTCCGCCACGGCGTAGACGAAGTAGTCTCCCGCCGGGATCGCGCCCCCGTCGAACACCCATTGGTAGGAGCCGTCCGTGCTCGCCGGGAGGTCTTTGGCGATGAGGCTGCCGTCGTAGCCCTCCGCGTCCGTGTCGGCGTAGAGGGAGACTTTTGCATCCCCGTCGGGATCAGCGGCGTTGTAAGTGATGCTCGCCACCGACGCGCCCGCCATCGCGGCGTTCACGCTGTTCAGCGCCGGGGTGTTCTTCGCGCCCCAGCCGTCCACGACGAACGGTCCCGTCGCGCTGCTCTCCACCTGCACGATCCAGTCGCCCGCCGCCGGATCGGAGACGATATAGTAGCTCTCCTTCGCCTCGGCGTTCTGCGTGAACAGGATGCCGTGTTGCTGCGCGTTCTCCGGCGTGACGAGCGTCCCGTCCGGCTTCTTGAGGTAGAAGGTGGGCGCGCCCGCCTCCGCGTAGAGCCGGAAGATCGTCTGGGGCGTTTTCGGTGCGACGGTGATCTTCGCGAGGTCTTTGAGGGGGCCGGACTGGAGTGGCCGGAACCCGCCGGGGGAGGAGTCCGCCGGGATATAAAGGCCGTTCCCTTCAAGGGGGTTGTCGCCCATGCTCTCCCGGTCCCGGCCCATGGCGGCGAGCATCGCCGCGTTCGAGTCGGGGCCGGAGGAGAGGGGGACGGTGCCGCCCTCGTCGGTGAGGAGACCGACGCGCACCGCCGGCAGATTCCCCCAGTTGGTGCCGACCTGAACGATGACTCCGAGACCGTCCGGCTTCACCTTCGCGTTCAGCTCCAGCTCCACTTTCTTGCCGAGGAGCTCCGCAAGGTAGATCTCCGTCCAGTAGGAGAAGACGCCGTCCTGCACCGCGAGCCCCGCGTCGAGGAGCTTGTAGGGCAGCGCGATGTCGGGCCACGGCTTCGCCTTCATGATGTTGTAGGGGAACCCGCTGCCGTTCGGGATCTGCACGATCCCCTGCGCGTACCCGTTGAAGTACGGGTTGACGAGATGTCCCTGGCCGTCGTGATTCACCCCGGCGTTCACGTCGAAATTGACGAGGAAGACCTTGAAGCTGTCGATCAGCTCCACGTTGCCGCCCAGGTGGAACTTGTACGGCGGCTCGATCCCCAGGGCCACCGCCGCCACTTTCGCGGTCAGGATGTCGAGGTCGCTGGAGCCCTGGATCTTGTCGGGCCAGGTGTAGTCCACGCTCGCGTGGCTGAGTTTGATGAGCTTCGCCAGCCACTCGTGGGCCACCGTCAGGTCCGCGCCGATGTGGAGCGCGAACGGCCCCTGGCGGAGGTTGCTCACGCCGATCTCCCCGGCGGTGATGGCGAAGGGGGGCAGGGGTACGCTGTTGCCGTTGTTCCCCTCCACCCTCGCGTACACGCTGTCGAGGGAGCCCGCGATGAACTTCACGCGCCCGAGCACGTTGAACGGCGGGGTGACGAGCATCCCCTGGCCCTCGAAGAGGTCGCGGTCCGGGGTCTCCCCGGCGATGAACTTCAGCTTCACGTCGCGAACGCCGAACCCGCCCATCTCGAACGGCGGCAGGCCCACGTCGCCGCTGAAGCGGATGCCGTCCTTCCGGTCGATGTACAGCTTCTCGACCTTTGCGGTGAGGCCCTGGATTCCCGGCACTTCGGGGAACTGGAAGTTCCCGTCGATGCGGACGCCGAGGCCGTCGGGGAGCTTGAGGCTGGGGTACGTCCCGCCGTAATCCGGCAGCCGGATCTTCTCGCGGATGCTCCAGTAGTCGCGCGGGATGGTGAGCCGGAGGCCCTCGATCCCGACGTTCACCCCCGCGATCTGCAGCAGGGTCTTCGCGGCGGCCTGCTGGATGCCCGCGACCTGCCCGCTCGCGTCCACCTTGAACTTGAACGACTCGCCGCGCCAGAGCACCTTCTTGCCGTACTGGACGTTCAGCGGGTTCTTCAGGTCGATGCTGGGGATGCCGTCGAGGAAGATCGAGCCGCTCTTCATCTCCAGCTCGACCGTGGCGGCGGGGACGTTGAGCGTCGCCTTCACGGTGGGAGCCGCGCCGCCTTCCTCCAGCGGCCCGAACCGGAGGAACTGATTGATCGCCGCGTTCCCCTTCAGCTCGTAGGTGAAGACCGTCCCGTCCGGGTTTTTGGTCATCTGCTCGATCTTGTCCGCGCTGATCTCCAGGAGACCCAGGCGCAGGAACTCCAGCCCGGAGGGGTCCTTCTGCGGCTCTTCCTCGATCACCGGCGGCGGGAAGCTCCCTGCGGGAGGCTCGTACTCCACTGGAAGCTCGGCCACGGCCCCGGCTTCAAAGCCGGTGAACAGGGTGAAATGGCCCTGTCCCGCTTCCGTCGTGCCCTGGCGGATCTGGAGGCGCATGGGCACGCCGGAAGCGGGACTCGCCGCATTGTGGAAGGCGGACACGTCCACGGTGAACTCCCGGAAGGGAGCACGGACTCCGGTCTCCCCCGCAAAAGAGAGGTCCTGCTGGAGGAGAATGTCGGAGGCCGCCGGGTTGAGGGCGTTCGCCTTCGGCTTGAGGATCAGCAGTTTCGCCGCGACGTTCGGGGATTCCGCCAGCGCCTTGAACTTGAGGGTCGGGGCGTTCGGGATAAACGGGTCGCTGGTGAGGATGCCCCCGGAGTTCGTCGCGCCCTGCGTGTTGGACCGGACGTTCGCTGCGTAAGCCGAAGGGAATTCGATGGCTTCGGAGCAGGGGGCGGTGGTGAACTCGGTGCCCTGCTTCTCGACCTTCACGCCGCCCCCGTTCACGCCGTTGGCGGTCCAGCTCGTGAGGTCTCCCGTGGCGAAGCTGCCGTTCAGGATGCCGAGCTGCACCGTTTCGGGAACCGTCAGGGCGGTCGCGGAGGAGGGCGGGAAGGGGCGCACCGGGCGGGGCGCGTTCGGATCGGGAATGGGAACTCCCGCGATGAGGCCCGGCGCGGCAGCCGCGAAGATCTTGCGGACCCGCCGTCCCCCCATGTTGCGATAGGGGTTGAAAGGGTCGGAGATATAGAGATGGCCGGACACATCAATGGTGAGGCCACGCGGCGAACCGATCAGCGATTCAGCGGCGGGGCCGCCGTCGCCGTTGCTCCCCTTGAGCTTCTGGGCATCGCCGTTGCCCGCGACGGTGGTGATGATCCCGGTCGCAGCGTCTACTTTCCGAATGCGACCCGTTTCTCCGTGCAAGTCCCCGATATAGATGTTGCCCGCGCTGTCCACCGCCACGTCCTGCGGGTCGCCCAGTCGCGCCTGGATGGCCGGGCCGCCGTCCCCCGCGTACCCGCCTTCGCCGTATTCGAAGGGGCCGCTGCCCGCCACGGTGGAGATGATGCCGGTCTGGAGATCGACTTTACGGATGCGGTGCTGCCCATGCACGGCGAGGAGCAGGTTGCCGTCCCGGTCCACGGTGATGCCGGTGACGCCCAGCAGCTTGGCTTCGACGGCGGGGCCGTTGTCGCCGAGCGGGGCATCGTGGCTCGAATGGCCGGCGACGAGCGAGATCGTCTTCGTGACAGCGTCCACCTTGCGGATCTGCCGGCCCTCGGCGATGTAGAGGTTTCCGGCGGCGTCCACCGCCACGTCCATCGGGTCATAAAGCCGGGCCTGGGTGGCCGGGCCGCCGTTCCCGTCGCCTACGCCGGTGCTGGACCGGCTGCCGGTTCCGGCAACGGTGGTCACTCTCCCGGTGCAAAAGTCGATCTTGCGGATGCGGGGATGGTTCTTATCGACGATGTAGATATTGCCCTTGAGGTCCACCGCCACGCCGGTCGGGTCGTGGAGCGCGCCCAGGGTCGCCGGGCCGCCGTCGCCGGTCTCGTCCTCATCCGGGTAGCGCCACTCCTTGCCGATGACGGTGGTGATGATCCCGTTCGGGGCGACTTTGCGGACCCGGTACCGGCCGCTGTAATTATCCACGATGTAGAGGTTGCCCAGGGCATCCCAGGCGAGGCCGTGCGGCTGGACGACGGCGGCGTTGGTGGCGGGGCCGTCGTCTCCCCAGCCTTTGCCGACGACGATCTGTGCTTTCCCGCCAGGGGTAATTTTCCAGATCGTCCCGTTGGTGGACGACGTGTAGAGGTCGCCCTCCGGGCCGATCACGATCTCGGTCGGGAACTCCAGTTGGATGAGGGTGGCCGGTCCGCCGTCTCTCAGGAGCCCGCCGCCGTAGCCCTCTCCTCCGGCGACGTGATGAATGTACCCGTCCGCGATGACCCGGATCTTGCCGTTGTACGTATCGGCGATGTAGAGGTCGCCGTCTTTGTCGAGAGCCACATCGAAGGGGACCTGGAACTGCGCGCCCGACACGAGGCCGCCGTCTCCCCGGTACCCGAACCGTCCTTCCGATCCGGCGACGTGCACCCGCTTGCCGTCCGGCGTGATCTTGTAGATCGTCATGGTGTGCCCGCCGCCGACGTAGATCGTGCCGTCCTTCGCCACGGTGATGCCCTGGTTGTAGGGGAGGTCTTTGACGACGGTGGAGAGGATTTTCGTATCCTTGTCCACCTTCCAGATGAGGCCGGAGCCGCCATTGTCGTAGCTGTTGAGGAGGAGATGGCCTTCCGGGTCGAACGCCATGTCGGTCACCGAGTAGATCCGGGCTTCCGTGGCGAGGCTGCCGTCGCCCTTGTCACCCCCCCCGGCGTAGGTGCGGATGACGCCGTTCGGATCGACCACCCGTATGCGGTTATTCCCCCGATCCGAGATGAAGACGCTGCCGTCCGGCCCGGCCAGCACCGCGCCGGGGTTGCGGAGCTCCGCGTTGACGGCGGGGCCGCCGTCGCCGGAGAACCCCCCGCCGAAGTACCCTTCTTCGCCCGCTCCGGCAAACGTGGAGATGAGTCCCGTCGCGGCGTCGACTTTGCGGATCCGATGGGCATCGTAGTCCGCGATGTAGAGGTTGCCCTTCGCGTCTATGTCCAGATCATAAGCGGTACGGAGGTAGGCGTTGACGGCGGGGCCGCCATCGCCGTTGCCGCCTCCCGCATAGGTGGTGATCGTGCCCGGAGCCTGGGCGGAAGAGGGCGGGGCGATGAAGCCGGTGAATAGAAAGAACAGTGCGATTAGAATAATGAGAGAAGGGTGATTAGATGAGGAGAGTTCCTTGAGTCGTGTTTTGTAGCTCCCATCCTTGGCATAGCAGCCTTGGGCGAGCCGGGGAGGGGTGGGGTACTTCATAGAAATTTTACTCCCGTAGAGGTCGAAAAGAGTGGGTCCGGAAAGAGACTACCCATGAGGCGCGCAGCGCTCCGGGGTTCTCTTTCGCAACCGACAACGGACTCCGGAGAGACTTATGCCGGGACGGTCGTGGGAGGACGATAAAATCCATTTCCTCGATCATATCCATCATAACACGTAATCGGTAGTTTGTTTAACCGGACAGGCAACCCTGTCCGGTTCGGCAGCCTGAAAGGAGTTCAGCCCATGTCAGAACAGGCGGCAAGCCCCGCCGTCTCCCCGGCGGGGAATCCCCTCTTTGAAGTGGGTTCCACGGAGCAGGCAGAGCAGCCAATCCGGTGCGGCGTGGCCGGGCTCGGGCGGATCGGGTGGGGGCATCACGCTCAGATCATTCAAAAGCACGGCGGTTTCGTTCTGGCGGTGGTGTGCGACCCGGAAGAAGACCGCCGGGCGGAGGCCGTTCAGGCCACGGGCTGCGCCGCCGCGAGTCGTTTTGAGGAGATGCTGGAGAACGACGCGGTCGAGCTGGTCATCGTGGCGACGCCGTCCATCGAGCACGAGCCGATGACGATTGCGGCGCTGAACGCCGGGAAGCACGTCCTGTGCGAGAAACCGGCGGCGCAGAGCGCAGCGGGGATCCGGCGGATGAGGGCGGCGGCGCAGGAAGCCGGAAAAACGCTCACCATGCACCACAACTACCGCCTCAATCCCGAGTTCCTCTACGTGCGCGAGGTCATCGAGAGCGGCGTGCTGGGCCGGGTGTTCCGGATCAAGCGGCGGGTCCAGAGCTTCGCGCGCCGCAACGACTGGCAGGTGCTCCGGAAGTACGGCGGCGGGATGACCGGCAACTGGGGCATCCATCTGGTGGACGCGTGCCTCTGCCTGCTCGATTCGGACGTGGCGGACGTTTGGGGCGACGTGAGGCAGGTCTTCAACCCCGGTGACGCCGAAGACGACATCAAGGCCCTGATCCGGGGCGAGAGCGGCATGACCCTCGACATCGACATGACGAGCGCCAACGCCGCGCCGGAACCGTCATGGGTCGTGATGGGCGACTGCGGCACCCTCTGGATCGAAGGCAAGACGGCGCACCTGAAATACTTTGACCCGAAAGAGCTGCCACCCGTACAGGTGAACGACCATCCCTACGCCCTCGACCGCAAGTACGGGGTGATGCCCGGTCCGGACGCGATTCCCTGGCAGCAGCGGGACGAAGAGCCGAAGCCGCAGAAAGCGTACCCCTCCTTTTACGACAATCTCTACCGCGCGATCCGCCAGGGCGAGCCGCTCCTCGTCGAGCCGGACAGCGCGCTGAAGACGTATGAGGCGCTCGACCGAATCCGCGAGGGGAGCCGGTTCGCGCCTCCCGAATAAAGGAGACGGGACTATCGAATCGTTTTCCTTCGGCTCATAAAGGTCGGGGGATTTGATTGAAGTAGAGGTGAAAGAGATTTGAACGGCTGTAATGTATTGATTTTGTCGGTGGCGCTCTGCGCGGGTGTCGGGGCTATTGCACGCGCGGCGGACCCGGCCAAATCCAGCGGGGCGCCCTCCACCCTGGCGGGGTGCGAATTCCTCACGGTTCCGGGCCGCCTGTGGAAGCTCCTCTGGCACGACGAGTTCAACGGCACGCGGCTCGATGAGTCCAAATGGACCCTCGGCCTGCCATGGACCGGCGATGACGGCACGAACCGTCATCACAACAGCCAGTACGCCAGCTACATCATGGACGACGACGTGAACGTATCCGGCGGCGCGCTGCACCTGACCACCCAGCGGCGGGACGTGAAGAATCCGTCCGGACGGGTGTACCATTTCACCGAGGGCCTCATCACCACCAGCGAAAAGTTCGACGCCACTTACGGCTACTTCGAGATCCGCGCCAAGCTCCCCACCGAGGCGGGCCCCGGCACCTGGCCCGCCTTCTGGATGCTCTCGAAGGGGTGGCCTCCGGAGATGGATGTCATCGAGTACTGGGGCAGTGACAGCCGCATCCACCAGGGCACGGTGACCCGCAAGCCGGACGGCGGGCAGCGGTGGGACAGTTACCACCGGCATCACGTCTCCCTCTCCGGCTGGCACACCTACGGGCTGGAATGGGGTCCTGGCTACCAGATCTACAACATCGACGGGGACGTGACCCTCGCCGTCTACGGCGATCACCTGCCGCAGGTCCCGCACTACCTGCTCCTGAACTCCGGGGTGGAGACGGGACGACCGCCCCGGCCCGGCACCACCTTTCCCAACGATTTCGTCGTGGATTACGTGCGGGTCTACGCGCGCCCGACCGTCTCGGCGCTCCTGAACGGCGGTTTCGAGGGGGAATCCCTGGCCCCGTGGAGCCGCATGGGCGAGTCCGCCATCGTAGACTATGGGGCTCGCACCGGGAATCGCGTCCTCCGCGCCGACAGCGGCGTTTCCCTGAAAGAGACGAAAGGCACGGAGCGATCCGGCGCTCAGCAGACCGTATACGGCCTCGAACCCGGAGCGGAATATCGCCTCTCCGCGTGGGTCAGAACGACCGGGGAGAGCGCGGCCCTGCTGGGGGTGAAGGGATCGGGGGAGAGGGAGCAAGTTACGCCCGGTCGGCGGTCTTCCCGGTGGATTCGGGAGAGCTTGACCTTTACTCCAGAAACGAACGCCTCTTCCGCAACGATCTTCCTCGCGTCGCAGGGGGGCGGCACAGCGTATTTCGATGACGTGCGGGTGGAACGCATTGCCCCGTAATGGGTCGGACTGACGCAAAGACTGACTTCCATGTCATCCCGAACGAAGTCGAGGGATCTGACCGTACGGGAGAGAGTCTTTTAGACCATCAGAGAGTCTGTTGTACAGGAGAGAGTCTTTCGGCCTGGGGTCAGATTCCTCGCTCCGCTCGGAATGACATGTGAAAAGTTTGAACGACATGAGAAGGAGTCGGAGAAGGAGAGAATCACTATTCTTGTCCTCATCTTTATGGATGGAGCGTTCGTCTTGAAACCATACATCTTGTATACGGTCCTCGGATTGACCCTTTCCACGGCCCTGCTGACCCTGTGTGGGTCGGCGGCGGGCGCACCCCGCCAGATGGAGCACCTGGGGCGCGGCGTCGTCGCGATCCCTCAGGGAGAGGGAAAAGTCTTCGTGAGCTGGCGGATGCTGGGGACCGACCCGGATGACCTCGCTTTTCACCTCTACCGCACCACGGGCGGGGGGAAGCCCGTCCGACTCACCCCCCGGCCCCTCACGGACTCGACACAGTTCATCGATACGAAAGCGGATCTCCGACGGGCCAGCGCCTACTTCGTCCGGCCCGTGCGGAAGGGGAGGGAAGGGGCGGCGAGCCGACCGTTCACGCTTCCGGCGAACGCCCCCGCGAACCCCTATCTCTCCGTCCCCCTCCAGACTCCCTCCGGCTACACTCCCAACGATGCGTCGGTGGGGGACCTCGATGGGGACGGGGAGTACGAGATCGTCCTTCATCAGGCGGGGCGGGGGCGCGACAATTCCCAGGCGGGGGAGACGGACCCCCCGATATTCCAGGCGTATAAGCTCGACGGCACGCTCCTCTGGACGATTAATCTTGGCAGGAACATCCGCGAAGGCGCGCACTACACCCAGTTCCTCGTCTACGACTTCGATGGGGATGGACGCGCCGAGATGGTCTGCAAAACCGCCGACGGGACGGTGGACGGGCGGGGGAAGGTCATCGGCGACGCGAAAGCGGACTGGCGCAACGAGCGCGGCACTATCCTGGAGGGGCCGGAGTTCCTGACCGTCTTCGACGGGATGACCGGCAGCGCCCTCGCGACGACCGATTACCTCCCCCCTCGGGGCCGGGTCGCCGACTGGGGAGACAACTACGGCAACCGGGTGGACCGGTTCCTGGCGTGCGTGGCCTACCTCGATGGGAAGCGGCCCAGCATCGTCATGAGCCGGGGTTACTACACCCGCTCGGTGCTCGCCGCGTGGAACTGGCGGGGCGGCAAGCTCTCCCACGTCTGGACGTTCGACAGCCACGACGGGACCCCCGGCAACCGGGCCTACGCCGGGCAGGGGAACCACAACCTGAGCGTGGGTGACGTGGACAACGACGGCAGGGATGAGATCGTCTTCGGGGGCATGACGGTGGACGACAACGGGAAGGGGCTGTACACCACCGGCATCGGGCACGGCGACGCGATGCACCTCTCCGACCTCGACCCGGCCCGGCCCGGCCTGGAGGTCTTCCGGATTCAGGAGCCGTTCGGCGACGCCGGCGCGCACCTCTTCGATGCGAAGACCGGCGAGGTGATCTGGAAAAAAGCATCGATCAAGGCCGGTCGGGACGGCGAGGGTCCGGGGCGGGGCCTCGCGCTCGACATCGACCCGCGCTACAAAGGCTACGAAACCTGGGTGGCGGGCGGGGGCATCGCCGGCCTCTTCGACGTGAAGGGGAACAAGATCGCCGAGCGCACCCCGGCGTGCAACATGGGTGCCTGGTGGGACGGCGACGTGCTGCGGGAGATCCTGAGCGGCACGACCCTCGACAAGTGGGACTACGCCAACGCCACC
>JAHWJO010000396.1 GCA_019348365.1 Armatimonadota bacterium
TCGCATCAAGCTCAAACATCTCTACCCGTCAATGAAAGATTGACTGACTACTAGCAGAGCTAAATAAACGACCCCATATCGAGATCAGGTGACTCACTATAGTATCCCTCGCCTGCCGGATGCAAGGGCTTCTCAGAAAAGAAAAAGCCGGAGCAACTGCCCCGGCCTCCTCTCACCTCTTCATCTTGTCACCTTGTCACCCCGACATCAGGTCATCGGGTCACCCCGTCGGCTTGGGCTGGTTTCCCCGGCCGCCGTAGCCGAACCGCACCCGGTCCAAAAACTCCAGCAGGTAGTCCCGCTCCACGCTCGGCTCGATCTCCGAGGTGATCGCCTCCATCGCCTGCGACAGGTTCATCTCCGAGCGATACAGGTACTTGTACGCCTGCTTCAGCGCGCCCCGCACCCCCGGCAGGATCCCGTTCCGCCGCAGGCCCACCACGTTGAGGCCGTACACCTTGCAGGGCCGCCCGTCCGCGATCATGAACGGCGGCACGTCCTGGACCACCTTGCTCATCCCGCCGATCATCGCGAGCCGCCCGATCCGCACGAACTGGTGGACCCCCACATGCCCGGAGATCATCACCCGGTCCTCCACTTCGACGTGGCCGCTGATCCCGGTGTAGTTCGCCATCATGACGTGGCTGCCCAGCGTGCAGTTGTGCCCGATGTGGCAGTACGCCATGATCATGTTGTCGTCCCCGAGGATCGTCCGCTCGTCCTCGCCGCGCGCCCGGTGGATGGTGACGTACTCGCGGATGATGTTGCGGTCCCCGATGTGAAGGAAGCTCCGCTCCCCCTTGAACTTAGCGTCCTGGGGCTCCCCCCCGAGCACCGACCCGGCGTGGACCTGGCACTCTTTCCCAAGACGCGTATAATCTTTCAGGTAGACGTGGGGCTCCAGGACGGTGCCGTCGCCGACCTGCACGTTCGCCCCGATAATGACCCCGGCCCCGATCTGCACATCTTTGCCGATTTCTGCGGAGGAGTCGATCACGGCTGTCGGATGAATGCCCATCCTCATCCCTCCCCATTTTCCAGAGAACCTGCCGTGGAGGTATTCACATCCTTCAGGGCAAATTTCATCTCGGCTTCCGCCACCAGTTTGCCGTCCACCTTGCCGACCGTCCGGATGATGCCCACCCCCCGAGTCGCCCAGATCCGTATGATCTCCGCTTCCGTCACCAGCGTATCGCCGGGGAGCACCGTGTGCCGGAACTTTACCTTGTCCACCCCGGCGAAGAAGGCCAACCGCCCCCGGTACTCCTCCATCGCCAGCAGGAGTACCCCGCCGACCTGCGCCATCGACTCGATGATCAGCACTCCCGGCATGACGGGGTAGCCGGGAAAGTGCCCCTGGAAGAATTCTTCGTTGGCGGAGACGTTTTTCAGGCCGACCGCGCGTTTCCCTGGCTCCAACTCCAGGATGCGGTCCACCAGGAGGAACGGGTAGCGGTGAGGCAGGATTTCACAGATCTGATCAATCGTCAGCATGCATCTCCTCCAGGGTCATGGGGGTCAGGCGTTGAGCATTAACCGCTGAGCATTGAGCGTCAGGCGTTGAGCGTGGAACGTTCGGTATGGGGTGTTGAGAGATCTCGCCTCTATGGTGTGCTTGGGAAAATTTTCTACCGGAGACGCAGGCGAACTTTAGAGCGCTCAACGCCTGACGCTCAACGCTCGTCATGGTGACCGCTTTGCTCCCGCAGCGCCTGGGCCAGCCGGACGTTGAGGGTATGCCCTCCGCCAGCAGCGGTGAGGGTGGCGAATACGGGCCGTCCGACCAGCGCGAGATCGCCCACCAGGTCCAGAAGCTTGTGGCGTGCGGGCTCCTCCGGGCAGCGCAAATCGGACGAATAACGGTCCGGGTGGACGACGAGCGCGTTCTCCAGCGATCCTCCCCGGATCAGGCCCCGGTCGAGGAGCGGCTGGATCTGCTCGATAGGCGTCCATGTTCGGCTGGGCGCGATCTCTTCGGAAAACGCCGCCGGGTCGTCCAGAGCTATTGTAGCGCGTTGGCCGGACAGAAGGGGATGGTCTCCGGTCAAAGAAAACGAAAACGAGGGAGTTCCCAGGCACGGAACCCAGCTTCGCATCGCATCGCCGTGCTCGATCCGGCCCGCCTCCGGCACGAGGGCCTCGATCGTGCCGATCTCCCGTGTTCCGGCCTCGCGCAGCCGCTCCACGAACGGTTTCGCGCTTCCATCCAGGATGGGTACTTCGGGGCCGGTCATGATCATCCTCGCGCTCCAGATCCCCAGCCCGGCCAGCGCGGCGAGGAGGTGTTCCACCGTCGCGACGGATGCGCCGCCGTTGCCCAGAACCGTGCAGCGGGTGGTGTCTTCAACGTAATCGGAGAGGGCGGGGATCTCCACGCCTCCGGAGACGAACCGAAGGCCTGGAGAATCGGCGGGGGAAACGGTGACGGCGCAAATCGTCCCGCTGTGAAGCCCCGCGCCTTCCCAATTCACCGGGCGCGCGACGGTGCGAAGCGGGAGCCGGGGCATCTCAGGCATCCCCGGCTTCATCGGAAGGGTCGGCGGCAACCGGATCGGGAGGGGTCGAGTAAACCATCGTTTCAGCAGGGTTCATCGGGGAGTCGTGGGAATCATCGGCGAGCTTCGCTTCGAGCTCCTGAATCCGCCGCTCCATCTTTCGCATCTGATGCAGCATTTCAGGAAGCCGCGGGGATGCCACCGTCATCTTGAGCCACTGCGGATGCGGTATGGCCGGGGTCCCGGTCATCGTCGCTCCTGCGGGGACATGGGCCATGACCCCGGACTGAGACGCCACCTTCGCGCCCCTGCCGATCTTCATGTGATCCCTCACCCCGACCTGGCCGCCGAGGATCACGTCGTCCTCGAACTCCACCGACCCGCTCAGGCCCGCCAGCGCCAGGATGATGCATCGCTCTCCAATCTTCACGTTATGCCCCACATGGACGAGGTTGTCGATCTTCGTGCCGCGCCCGATCCGGGTCGCGCCGGTCTTGGCCCGGTCCACGCACGAATTTGCGCCGATCTCCACGTCGTCTTCAACGATCACCGTGCCGATGTGGGGGACCTTCAGGTGCCGGCCGTTCTCGCGCTCGTAGCCGAAACCGTCCGCGCCGATCACCACGCCGGAATGGAGCCGCACCCGCTCGCCGACGCGGACCCGGTCGTAAAGGGTGACGTGGGAGAACAGCACCGATCCCGGCCCCACCTTAACATTTTGACCGACATGAACGAACGGATGAAGAAGCGCGCCCTCTCCAATGACGGAATTCGCGCCGACGTACGCGTACGCCATCAGCGTCGCCGACGGGGAGACCGATGCGCCCTCCTCGATGACGGCCGTCGGATGGACGAACGGCGCGGGAGGGGCGTGGCCGTTGAAGAGAGAAAGCGTGCGCGCGAAGGCGATCCGGGGCTTCTCCACCTGTACGGCGGATCGACCCGGCACCTCCACTCCCGGCGGCACCAGGAGCGCCGACGCCGCCGTGGTTTCGGCCTGGCGGAGATACTTCGGGCTGTCCAGAAACGACAGGTCGCCCGGAACGGCATCGGAGAGGGCCGCCAAGCCGGTGATCTCGACATCGTCCCCCACGAGATGCCCGTCGAGCATCTCGGCTAATTGTGAGAGCAGGTAGCTCATGCGTAATTCCTGTGTGGGGGTATGAATGGGTGGGTGGATGGGTGTGTGGGTGGAGTTAGGTCGAGAAAGTTACGTGGGAGAATCTGGATTCCGTGATATTTCTTCCTGGTCTTCTAACTCAGAAAGCTGTATTCTGCCGCACATGTGTTAACATCCACACACCCATCCACCCATCCACACTGGGTTCACTTCTTCGGGGCGGGCCGGGCGGGAGCGGCGGCGGCTCCGCTGTTCAGGCGCTGCAGGATCACATCGGTGATGTCGCGGTCATCGCTGCTGAACAGCACCGAATTCCGGTCCACCACCAGTTCGATCCCGCGCTCTTTCGCGACCGCCCGGACGACGGTCATCACGGAATCCAGCGCGCGCTGATAGATCTCCTGCTGCTTCTTATCGCGGGCCTGACCCAGGCTCTGCTGAAGCTGCATCACCCGCTGGTTCTGCTTGTTGAGGTAATTCTCCAGTTCGGTCTTTCGGGCGCGCTCAGTATCGTTCGGTCGTTCCAGACGGGACAGTCGTTCGAGTTCCGTCTGGCGGGTATCACTCACCTTGGAAAGCTCGGCGATCCGCCGGGTTTGGTTCGCATTGGGGGCCGCGAGTTTCTGGAGCGTCTCCAGCTCCGCGCGCTCCTTGTCGTCCAGCAGGCGTCCGGCAAACAGGTTGTTGAGCTGTTTCTGCTGGTCGGCCAGGGTCGCTTTGAACTCGGCATCCAGATTCGCCACCGGCTTGGCCTCGTTCATCACCCGGTTCATACTCACCACGGCCACCGCGACTCTCTGCGCCGCATCGGCAGCACGGGCCGGGCGAGACACCGGAGCGATCATCAACGCAGCCCCCAGAGTCATGGTGGCGGCTGCGACGGGAATTCGATTGAACACTTCAAACCTCCTCAGAAGAACTTCGGTAAAACTCGCAAAATTATATCAGATCACCTTCACCGGATGAGACTGCGGGGAGGGCTAAAACGTTGCATCACTGGAGCGGATCGGTCGGGAAGTCGCAGGGGAGAGGCCTGGGGGCAGAGTCCCGGATCGTTCGGCAAGCCACCATGCATGAAACCGTAAACCGCGACAGGTTTCCATGCATTTCGGTTGTTGAGGGCGGGTTCGTCAGAGGGAAGGATGATTGAGAAATTGGGGAGTTGGGGAGTCGCCCTCACCCCCGCGCTTCGCGCTGGCCCTCTCCCAAGGGGAGAGGGAT
>JAHWJO010000397.1 GCA_019348365.1 Armatimonadota bacterium
CCCGCCATCGCGAACATTTCGCCGTTGTAGTACTCACTCTTATGCTCCGCTTCACGCTCCAGAGCGAGATATTCTTCGGGAGTAATGAAAGATTTTGCCGGCAGTGTCATACTCTCACCTCTTAATCTCTTTTTCCCTTTACAGCACCGGCCCCAGCGTCCAGGGCGCGAACGTCTCGTCCCCCAGCCCCTGCGCCTCGCTCTTGCTCCGCTTCCCCCCCGCCATCGCAATCAGCGCCTCGAAGATCTCCCGACCCACGTCCTCCACCGGCACGCCGTCCATCACCACCCCCGCGTTCAGGTCCATGTCTTCTTCCAGCGCCTCGTACATCGGTGTGTTGGTGGCGATCTTCAGCACCGGCGACGGCTTGAACCCGAGGCATGAACCCCGGCCCGTGCTGAACGCGACGAGGGTGCACCCGCCCGCCACCAGCCCCGTCACGCTCACCGGGTCGTGCCCCGGCGTGTCCATGAAGACGAACCCCGGCTCCGCGATCCGCTCGGCGAACCCGTACACCGCCCGCAGGGGGGCCGTTCCCCCCTTCATCGCCGCGCCCAGCGATTTCTCATAGATCGTGGTCAGGCCGCCCGCCTTGTTCCCCGGCGACGGGTTGTTGTCGATCTCCGCCCCGCCCTTCGCCGTGTAATCCTCCCACCAGCGCATGAGGGCAATCAGCTTCTCACCCACCTCCCGCGAGACCGCCCGCTTCGTCAACAGGTGCTCCGCGCCGTACGTCTCCGAGGTCTCCGCGAGGACCCATGTCCCCCCGCACGCCACCAGCTCGTCCCCGGCGACGCCCATCGCGGGGTTCGCGGTGATGCCGCTGTAGGCGTCGCTGCCGCCGCAGTTCGTCCCCACCACGATCTTCGAGATCGGCTGCGGGGTGCGCCGGTGCTCGTTCGCTCGCCGCAGCAGCTTCAGCCCCTCCTCGATCCCCCGCTCCACCGTCTTCCGCACCCCGCCGAGATCCTGAATCTTGAGGATCGGCGGCAGGTCGTCGTTCTGGGGCCGTCCGGGCCGGAGGGCGCTCGCCGGGATGAGGCCCCGATTCACCGCGAGCGCGCCGGGCTGGTTCACCTCGCATCCGAGGCCCATGATCATCACCCCCGCCACGTTCGGGTGATCCGCGAAGCCCGCCAGCGTCCGCTGCAGCAGCTCGTAATCCGCGTTGCTGCCGCTCATCCCACAGCCCGTCTTGTGGGTGATCGCGAACACGTCGTCCACGTTCGGGAAGTCGGGCAGCGCCTCGTCCCGCAGTTTCCGCTCGATCCGCCGCAGCGCGTCGGCGGAGCAATTCACGCTGGACAGCAGCAGCACCGTGTTGCGCGTCCCCACGCGCCCGTCCTTCCGCGCGTACCCCATGAAGGTCCGCTCCGCATTCGGGGAGGGCGGCAGATCCCGCACTTCCGTCCCGATCTCGTAGGAGAGGTTCAGGTGCCCCGCGCCCATGTTCGGGGTGTGGACCCAGTCGCCGGGCTGAACGTCCGCCGTCGCGTACCCGATCACCTGCCCGTACTTCCGCACCGGCTCGCCTTCCCGGATCGCCCGCAGCGCGACCTTGTGCCCCACCGGGACCTCGCCCCGCAGCCGGATCTCCAAGCCGGTCCCGTCGGAGAGGACTGTCCCCTCCGGAAGGCTCTCCCGCGTCGTCGCCACGTCGTCGCCCTCCCGCAGGAGGATCGTTTTCTCATTCAGGGGATAAACGGACATGCTTCGCTTTCTATAGAAAATCTGAAGGGTGTCGCAGCCTTCGGTATCGAATGAACGGGTTTCCTTTATCCTACCACATGCGCCGCCCTCCGGCACTCTCCCGGCAAAGGAGAGGAATCGGTTGCAAAAGAGCGAATAGGGGTTTGTATAGAAGAAGGTAAAATCTTAACATCGCGCTTCGTTGATTTCACTCCGGATTTTACTCTCGACAGGCCGTTTTCCGTGAGGTCCCGATGTCCCGTCCGCTGCTCAAGTTCGCGCTATCGTTGATTCTGTTGCTGGGCCTGATCGCCGCCCCGTCCGTACGTGCGCTCGTGCAGCAGTTGAACCCCGGCCCCGACGCGGGAAAGAAGGCCAAAATCGTTCCCGCCCCCGACCCCACGGGAGATCCAACGGCGGGTCCGACGAACGGCCCTTCAGTGCCGGAGACTCCTGATCCCCCTCCCTCCAACCTGACGGCTCCGTCAAACGCTCACCGGGCGGTCTACTACGATCCCGCCCGCGCCACCAGTTGGGTTTCCCATGCTCAGGGCCATCCCCTCGCCCGCTACCTCGAATCCGCCGGGTACGCCGTCCTGAACGCCAATGCCATCCGGGACTGGATGGAGGCGCGCATCGCGGAGGGCGGGCGTGGCATCCTCGTCTTCGCGCAGGACATCGTGCCGGACACCGTCGCCCCCGCCGAATCGGGCCGGCTCGGTGAGAATTCCCTCTTCCGCCGCTACCTCCTCGCCGGGGGGAAAGTCGTCTGGGCCGGGGGGGACATCCCCTTCTGGTACACGTCCCACACAAAGGGCCGCTCCACCGTCTGGTGGAATGCGGGAGCGCCCCGCGCCCTCGGGGTCGACCTCACCGAATCGGCGGGCTGGGACCTCTGGCAGGAGATCGACCTCACCCCCGACGGCGCCGCCTGGGGCATCACGAAAGGCTGGAAGAGCCAGCGCGGCATCGATCCGGGGCGGGTCCACGTCGTCCTCGGCACCGTGAAAGCGCGGGACCGCGCCCTCGCCGCCGGGTGGGTCCGCTACTTCTCGAAGCCGGACCCCCGCAGCGGTTTCGTTCGTCTCCCCGACACCGGGGGCATCTCCCTCCACTTCCACGACATCCTCCGGGTGGCGGAGTACCCCGAGCCGGTCTCCCCGCCTCCGTACCTGGCTGCCCTCTCCCCCTCCGTCGCCGCGAACGCCGGGCCGGTGAAGCTCCAGCTCCAGGGCGAAGGGATTCACGATCTGAACGCCCTCCGGCTCGTCCGGGAGGGGGAAGCATCGATCCCCGGCACGAGTCTCACGGCCCGCAGCCCCGTCGAAGGAACCGTCACCTTCGACCTCACCGGGGCCGCCCCCGGCGCATGGGACCTCCTTGCCGAAGGGCCGAACGGTGCCCGGGCCGCTCCGCTCCCCCATGCCCTCACCGTGGGTCCTCCCTCGCTCCTCCTCCGCAAATCCGGCCCGCTTTATCTCCCGGACCGCCGTTCCGCCCCCCTCGTCACCCGGTACGCGGGAGTCCCCGTCACCCCCGGATACCGGAACGGCCCCGCCGCTTCCGCCCTCTTCCGCTCCCCCGCTCAGGCCGCGCGGGACAGCCGGGGCAACCTCTACCTCGCCGACACCGGGAACCACGCCATCCGGAAGATCAGCCCCTCCGGGGAGGTGACCACTTTCGCCGGAACCGGCCAGCCGGGGTCCGGAAACGGACAATTCAACGCGCCGCTCGGCGTGGCCGTCGATTCCAGCGACCATCTGTACGTCTCCGACACCGGGAACGGTCGCATCTGCAAGATCACTCCGGACGGAGTCGTATCGACCTACCTCGCGAAGGACCCGGTATACGGTCTCCTCAGAACCCCCGGCCCGCTTGCCGTCGCTCCGGACGGCACCCTCTACGTGGTGGACGGGCTGGATCGCTGGCGTGTCTGTTACATCCAGCCGTCAAAAGATCGGGGCATCCTGGCGGGCCTCGTCCCCGGATACGCCAACCTTTCCCCGGAAGACGGGCCGCTCCGCACCTCCAGCCGGTTCGCCACGTTCGGCTTTGAGATCGGCGGGATCGCCGTGGGGCCGGACGGCGATATTTACGTTTCAGACGATATCAACCATCGCATCCGGAAGATCACCCCGACTGGGGAAGTCACCGATTTCGCGGGCGACGGCCTCCCCGGTCTCCGGGACGGCCCGGCCCCATCCGCCCGTTTCCACCGCCCGCAGGGCCTGAGTTTCGATGCCGCCGGAAACCTCTACGTGGCGGACACCCACAATCACCGCATCCGGAAGATCTCGCCGGACGGCAAGGTCTCGACCGTGGCGGGAAGCGGTCCCACGGGCGCCGAGAACCTCGGCTACGCGGACGGCTCGGCGCCCCTGGCCCGGTTCGCGCTCCCCGGCTTCGTCCTCGCGCTCCCGAGCGGCGCGCTCCTCGTGAGCGATACCGCCAACCATGCCCTCCGGCGCATTTCTCCCGAATGACTTCCACGCAGAGTCGCTGAGAACTTCCTGAAGATTGAAGATAGAGGATCGAAGATAGAGGATCGCGAAGAAGCCTGTACGATCTCCCCTTCTGAGGACGACCGGAACCGTTGCGGCAGCGGCATGCCGCGAACCTTAGGTCTGCTCGCACGGATGGAATGGCGGGGGTAGGAGTTCACACAGGAGTTCAAAGCGGAAGGAACCTCTCCCCCTGCCCCTCCCCGCCGCGGGGAGGGGCAGGGGGAGAGGTTCCCCAGCCCTCCAACCGAGAGCCTCTTTCCGATCCGATCTACTCTCTAAGTTCCTTCTGTCCCCGCAGTCAAGCGGAGAGAGTCGGGATAGAAAGGAGAAGCCGATGCAGAACCGACCTTCCGACAACGTGCCTTCCTCTACCCTTGAAGACTTTCTCCAGCAGACCGGGGAGGCCGACCGGCCCGGCGACGTGTTTGAGCTGGAATCCGACCGCATGCTGGAGATTCATGTGAACGGGCGCGTGTGGACGAAGCTCGGGGCGGCGGTGGCCTACCGGGGCGACGTGCGGTTCAACCGGGAAGGGATGATGGAGGGCGGCGTCGGCAAGATGCTGAAGCGGATGGTCACGAACGAGATGACGCCCCTCGCCAAGGCCTTGTCCGACGAGGATATCGAGAACCTCGCCGC
>JAHWJO010000398.1 GCA_019348365.1 Armatimonadota bacterium
CCGCCGTATGCGCTATGATGGGATATTTATGGCTTGCGACCGATCCTCAATTGTATTCGTTACTTGACCGATCCGATGAAGAAAATAGAAGATCTGATCGACTTTCTCATAAAGCGGCAGTCTCCACCGAACCTTTGCCCCAACCTACATCTCCCCCGGATTGGCAGAAGAGAAAAGCCACGCCTGAGCAAAAAATAAACACGCAAAAAGAAAGAGTAACTTCTCCCTCGTCCCTGACAGTGACCCCGATGGCTGAGATGCACTCATGGAACGATGGGAATACGGAACGAATTCTTTCGAAAAGAAAAGCGAATCGACCGTCTGCCGATAAATTCAATACTCCTTCTATCATTCCCATAGTGTCGCAAATGCCCCTCAATACTCGACTCTCAGGGCCGCATCTTCCTTCACCGGCAATTGTCCCTCATCCTCGAAGTGACGGGACGGAAACCCGCGTGATAGATGACATGGAGTTCGTGAACGCCCGCTCCGTCGAAGCGGCACAGCCGGAAATCCGGCGCGCCGTTGATGAGATATTCAATCAGGGCGATGACTTCATCACCGTAGCGCTCCCCCGGCTGGCCGCCACCGCAACGCCCGGAACGGAAGGATTGATTGCAGCCGCCGTCCGACAGTACGAGGAAGAAAAGGCCGTGGTGGACGCCCGCCTCTTCCAGAAGATCGATTTGGCGATGAAAGGGGGCGATCTAAAGGAGCTCATGGAGCTGTTGATCCAAAAGACCGGGGTACGGTTCTACGTTCAAGATGATCTGAAGAATTGGAAGCTCACCGTCTTTATGAAAGAGCAACCCGCTCGTGATCTCATGCGCCAGGTCGCGCGCTTATTCAATCTAGAGTGGCGGCGGAGGGGAAGAGAAGGGAAATACACCTATCAACTCGTTCAGACCCTCAAACAACGGTTGGAAGAGGAAGAATTACGGCGACGAGATGAAAACCGGATGCTCCTGAGTTTGATGGACGCGGTGGAACCCTATCTCGAACATAAGGACACCTCCCAGGAGGAGTTGATTCAACTCCGGGAAGAGGCCTTGCAACGGATGCAGGCCGCCGGGAGCAAGGAAGAAAAGAACCGGGAATGGGAGAAGTATCTCGTCTATCAGCGCTTCACGGCGAGCCGGGGGGAGCAAGCCTTTTTCCGCCTTTTCTCCCGCCTGTCACCGGCCCAATTGCTGGCCCTGAAGAACGGGTACGAAGTCGTTTACCGCTTTAAAGGGGACGGCTCGGAAGATGACATCCCACGGGACATCGTTGAACAGTGGCATCGGGAGATCGGCGTCAACCCCAGCGGGATTCTGGGTGGCGTGGGTCAGAAGCCGTTGGAGGCGCTGGAAATCAAAGCGCATTTCGGGCTCAACCGGCGGATGTCGAACGCAGTGGGACTCCATATTTTATGGGAATCGAGAGTGAAAGGGGCGATCGGTTGGCTCGGCCATGCGGCAATGCCCGTCCAGATGGTCACGGCGACTCCCTTTCCCGCGACATCGCACCCCACGCCGGACGGGACACCCTCTCCGAAGCTCTTCCCCGACCCCGACGTGAAACTCACTTTGACTCCGAAATCGAGCAACATCCCCCAACGGGACTCGCCCAACCGTCCGGCAGACACCCTCGATTCGGCGGATTTCCTTGAGGATCTGCACCGGAAGAGCAGGCGCAGCGTGATCGCGGACTATTACACCCGTGTGTATCCCAGAAGCTCTCTCACATTTCAAGATCGGCCCCTATCGGAGATTCTGAACGACGCCGCCCGTCAACTGAAATCGGACTGGACTCGCGACTCGACGTTCCTGCGCCTCCGCCGATTCGATCAATACAACGAGCGTCAGTACGACATACCGAATCACCTGCTCAAACAATGGCGGAGGTCCAAGCTCACCACGGGACACCTCTCTCTCGACGATCTGGCGGAGATCTCCGCCCTCCCCGACTCCATCTGGAAAAATGAGCTTTGGGATGCTTTAAGGGATAAGTATTCCATTGATGAGGAGGGGGGTCTGGCGAGGCGTGGCCTCAAAGGCCTTCGTCTTTACGCAGCCTTGACACCGGAACAGCGCCAACTGGCACGCTCTGATTCGGGCTTGTCACTTGCAACTATCACGCGTGACCAGATGTTGTACGGCTTGGGTCTTCTTGCCGATGATTCTCAGAAGGACAATGTTTGGTTCTATGATAACAGAATGAAGGAATGGATTTTTAACCCGTACGGTTCTTGGCGGGAGCAGTCCAATGAGGTGGGAATTGCCCCCGACCGTCTGGGACAGAACCGCTTCTACATCCGTTTCCGCGAACCTGGTTATTTTATGTGGCACGACTGGGTGGATGATAATCCCCCGCCCTTCCCAGTCGGGACTGATGTCCGTGAGACGACCCGTGAAAAGGCGGAGACTGCTGTGGAGGCTTATCTGAAAGGGAAAGGGCAGGACCAACAGCGCATCGATTCGGAGAAGGCCAACATCGGAGGGCCGGAGTTAGGCGTGTTGAGTCGGCTGGAGATAGGCCGAACGGTGATCCTCGAAGCAATGGGCTTAAGAGATGGACGCGGAATGTCCTTCACTCCCCATCCCTGAAGTTAGAGGAGGATAGTATCAGAATGAGAAGCAGGACGGTAATAAGATTATCAGAGGTGCGAGGACATTCCAACGGTGGGAATACACACGTTGCCTTGTCGGCTTGTTGGTGACATGATCCCATTGTTGATTGAGAATGGTACCATTCGCGCGCTGCAGACATCAGAAAGCTGCTGATATACGGTGAGAAAGAATGTCGTAAAGGCGGTTGACAGTCAGGCCCTGGCGGGCGCTGTCGTGGGCGGATTGATATGGGTCTCGTTCAACGGGATGTTTCAGTGGCTGATTCCCGGCCTGGATAATCTCCCCGTTGCCGCCACTTTCTGTATTCTGGGCGCGCTTGGGTTCCATTGGCTCCCGCAGATCCTCTGGGGGGGCGCGGCAGTCACCCTGAGCCTGCTCCTGCTGATCGCCTATACCGACCTCTCCGGCGCGCTGATCCATTCGCTCACCCGCAGCGCGGGAGGGGCTTCGGGACGGGCGCCCGCCGTGGTGGTGCTCTCCTCGGAATCGCACTATTTCGGATCGAGCATCGCCGCCCGGATGCAGGAGGCCTACCGCCTCCTGGCCCGAGGGCAAGCCGACCGCCTCGTCCTCACCCGGATTCCCTCCCCCGCGCGCTCGTTCCGCCCGATCATCGAGGAACAGCTGCGGCTCTTCCAGTTGGATGTCCGCATCGACGAGGTGGGGCCGGTCCGGAACACGCATGACGAAGCGCTTGCCGTGGCGAAACTGGCCCGGGAGCGGAATTGGGATCGGGTGCTGCTGGTGACCCAGGCATGGCACATGCCGCGCGCCGCGAAGGCGTTCCGAAAAGCGGGAGTGGAAGTGATCCCCAGTCCGGCAAGGGAATATTCGTTCGACCTGGATCACCCCAGGAGTGTGGAAGATCGGCTGGAAGCGTTCGGGATTTGGCTCCACGAGATCGTCGGGATCTGGCTCTACCGGCGGCGGGGGTGGGCCTGACGGGGCGAGGCTTGGCCCCCCCTCTCTAGTTAAAGATGGAGCGGCGTTCGATCATTTTTTATAGGCTTGCAATCGTTCTGCGCGAGCCTGGATGGCTTTCATCACGCTCTCCACCTCTGCGTTTTCATGGCAGACGCGGTACACCCCCTCGCACCAGGGGAGCTGCCAGCCCGGATCTCTCTCCCTGAACGCCTCGGAAATCCGATGGACGACGAGCGCGTTCGTCACGCATTCCGCCACCCCCTGAAGCTCCCCCAGCGCCTCCCTTATTCCCTTCCCCTGCGCCACCTTATGTCCGAGCTGCCAGTTGCGGCTGCCGGGGTCGTCGCACAGGTACAAATCGCCGAGGGTGGCGGGCGCGCAGGGGCTGTCCATCCCAAACGTCTCCGATTGTCCTCCCATCGCGATGCCGAACCGGGCGATCTCCGCCTGCGCGCGGGAGAAGATGAACGCCTTGGTGCTGCGCGCCACCCCGCCAATCCCGGCGATCCCCCCGAAGACGAAGCTGAGGATCGTCCGGACCGCCGCCGCCGCTTCGATCCCCCGGAGGTCGTCGGTCGCGTAGACCCAGACGTACGGGTTCCCGAACAGTTTCCGGCATGCGGCCACCGATTCGGGATGGGGAGACGCTGCGACGAGCGCGACCGGGGCGCGGTGGATCAGGTCCTGAGCGAATGCCGGTCCCGCGAGATGGACGTATCGGACGGTTCGGTCGATAAAGGCCTGACGGACCAGTTCATCGGGCAATTGGCCCTGCGGCGTGATGCCCTTGGAAATCCCGATCAGGGTGAGGGGCTGATCCCCCGGCCAGACTTCCGCCAGAGCCCGATAGACCTCCGAGAGTCCGGCGATGGAGACGGCGCTGACGACTGCTTCCGCATCCGCCAGGGCATGAACCAGGTCAGGGGTGGGGAGGACGGTTTCCGGCAGGGGAAAATCGTGAAGATATGGGTAGCGAGGATTGTAACCCCGCCGCGCGATCTCAGCGAGGAGTTCGGCGTTGCGATCCCAGAGATGAACGGTGTGGCCGTTATCGGTGAGGGGGCGGAGGAGGGCCGTTCCGTACCCTCCCGCACCCAGAAGCGCCACCTTCATGCGGGTTCCTTTACCTGCAACCGTCGATGACTCCTGAAAGAGGAGTGGGATAACAGCCTCAGATCAGCTTCCATTCTTTCAGCACGTCGAGGAGCCGGGGCTTCGGGTCCTGCCAGAGCCACTCGACACGGATCCAGAAGCCTTCCAGCACTCGGCTGCGGAAAACCCCCTC